>CALFBL010000255.1 GCA_937951695.1 uncultured Granulosicoccaceae bacterium
GCTGGGGCCTGCTTCATGGCGGTACCATTAGGGGTGGCAAAAAACACCAGATCGCAATCGCTCGACTTGATGCAAGCCGGATCGACAAACTCAAGCTCGCACAGGCCACGCAGACTGGTGAACTGTTGATCGACCCGCGTACCGACGTTCGCGCGTGAACTGACAAACTGCACCGTGACGTCTGCGCGCGGCAACAACAAGCGTAATAGCTCGACACCGGTGTAACCCGATCCGCCAATTATTCCCACTTTTATCATGCGTTTAGTTTTAGCACAGTGCTGTTACGAAATGCCATCCGTAGAGCACAGCGCTCGCGTCACCAAACGATCCGAGTAGCCGGTCAGTTTCTTATGCCCCGGGCTCCAGCCCAACAAAAACCGATGAAAATCCGCGCCGGCAACCGGGTACAGAGGCCGCCACTCGGCTTCTATCGCGTCGGCTCTGGCACCCAAGTGTGTGTGCAGCGCTTGAAAATAGATGTCTAGACAGTCCGATTCGCGGCTCTCCAGAACCTGTTCATCCAACCCACTGCCTAACAAGTAAGTGAGGTCCTGCATGCCACAGCCCAAGCCCGTGTATTGAAAATCAACAGCAGCCACCGAGGGCGCAGCCGGAGTGGAACTCGCCCCTGCTTCCCTGAAACAGAAATTAGCAACCTTTGCGTCCCCGTGTAACAGCGTGAGGTGTTTACAGCCGAACAGGCTCGAGTCCAAAGCGGCTGCAGCGGCCTTAAGCGCGCCATCGGGCATCGCCAACCATTCATCTTGCCGCGTTTTCAGATGCCAATAAGTGCCGCGTGCCCAAACACCTGAATCCTTGAGCCCGATAAAGGTTGCGTGAAAGGCCGCCAACCAAGTGATGCACGGCGTAAGTGCTGCCACCCCCAAAACTGCGTGTCGAACCGGGTACGACGCATCCAGATCCTCCAGCACTAACGAGACTTCATCGCTATCGCTTTGTGTCGAGTAGCGTTGCGCCACGGGGCTTGCCGGTGAACATCGGTTGGCGAGATGATCGTAAAAATGTTTCTCGACCTGATAAGAGCGCAGTTTTCGGATTCTTGAGGTATCGGTGTTCCAGCCCCTAGGATGGTTAGAGGCGTCCCCGGGCGCCACCAACTTAATGATCGCGGTTGGTGGCGCGTCCCCGCTTAGTGTCACTCGCACAATGGCTCCATAGCCGTTCCACAATCCCTGAACCAGCTCAACTGAACCCAGTGAGGACTGCGGCCAGACATCGCGCACCAAGGCTGCAATGCGGGAGCGGTTCTCAGGCGATACCGACATCGATAGTGCGCCTCTGAGCAACCGATTGCACCGCGGCATCTGCCAGGATGAGTGCGTTGAGCCCATCTTCACCGGACGGATTCGGGTCAGCACCGGTCTTGACACACTGCACGAAGGCCGCGATTTCATTCGCGTAAGCGCGTTCATACCGGGTCATGAAAAAATCCTGCAACGCAGGTTGCGTGAAACCCTCGGCGGTTGCCACCACCGTATTGGACTCATGAGTGTTTAGCGCAGACACCATACCCTTGGAGCCAAAGACCTCTATGCGCTGATCGTAGCCGTAGCCTGCCCGGCGGGAATTATTCACCGTGGCTTGTCTGCCAGAGTCGGTGGTGAGCAGGATGTTCGCCGTGTCAAAGTCACCGGCTGCCGCGATGGCAGGATCCACCAGTACTGACGCTACCGCCTGTACAGTGACCACAGGCTCGCCCAACAACCAGCGCGCCACGTCCAGGTCGTGGATCGCCATGTCGCGAAACAACCCACCGGATCGCTTGATGTATTCAATCGGCGGTGGCGCTGGGTCACGACTGGTCAGCACCACCATCTCGACATCCCCGATCACCCCTGAATCGACCCGTTCCTTCAAGGCCATAAAGTCGGGGTCAAACCGGCGCTGGAACGCCACCATCAAAGTCGCTTCGTTGGCAGCTACCGTAGCCAGACAAGTGCGCACGCGGGCAACATCCAGATCAATCGGTTTCTCGCAGAAAATCGCCTTCCCAGCCTTGGCAAACTGCTCGATTAAATCCGCGTGCATATCCGTAGGTGTGCAGATAACGACCGCATCGATATCAGCGCTGGCTGCGATGGCATCGATGCTGGACACGCTGGCCGAATAAAATTCGGCCAGCGATTGCGCGGCAGGCTCGATGGCATCAGCAATCGCCACCAGCGTCGCGTCGCGATCTGCGTCAATGGCCTTGGCGTGCACCTGGCCGATACGGCCAGCACCCAATACTGCGAAACGAACTGTCATAGCGTTTAACGCAACCGTGATTCAAGAGTCACGCGATACTAGCGACAAACACCGGATGCGGCAACGACAAAAGCACTACCGTGGCCCGACGCTGTTCGACAAATCTCCCCAATCAGCGGCGTAAACGTTCGAATCGTTTATGCAGTAAGTGGCGCCATTAACAATTACCGAACGATCACTGAAGTTACCGAAATTGAAAAATGGCTGCTGCGACGCCACCGGCAGGGCACCGACGAAATCAATGCCCGGGTTGTCCCCCAAACGGATTTCAAAGCCGTGCAAGCCCGTGTAGTTATACGTAAGCCCTCATACGTCAGCTGTCCTGTGTCAATGGAGAAGTTAAGGCCTCATCCAAGCCGACCTGGCTTAGACGATGCTCGATTGTGCTAACAGGCTCGCTGCCCGAACCACTGTCACCACCATCAATAGATTGATCGGGAGCGGTAGTGTCGGAGGAACAGGCACTGATGACCCGCGCTGCCGTGATGGCGATCACGGTTAATTGTTTGGTCCGCATGCAAAGTTCCAATATCTTCGTTTGGGATATTTTTCCCAAATTTAACCCGATGTCGGCACATGTACAACTCAAGCCAACGGTTAGTGTTCGATTTCTGCGCCCTCTAGCACACCCACTTCTTCGAGTGCTTCACGCAATTGCGTTTCGGTATAGGGTTTATGGATCAAGTGCTTGACGCCCAGAGAGCGAGCCCGTTCCCGTTCCAGCGGCCCGCGCCGGGTGCTGATCATGATTACGGGCACCTGCGCTGCGACCAGTCTGGCTTGTACCCGGCGGACCACATCAAACCCGTCCGCGCCGGGCATTTCGATGTCCAGCAGTAACACATCCGGCAGGCTGCGGTTCAGAAAATCCAGCGCCTCTAGCCCGTCTCGGGCGCTGTGCACGCGAAACCCCAAACGCTGTAACAGGCGCTCACCAGCGACCCGCATGGTCACCGAATCATCGGCGATTAGCGCAACCGGTGGGCCCGATATCGAGGGTGTCGACACAGCGGTCGCGTGTGTGGGTCGGGTTGCCAGACGGATCTGAATCAGACGATGCAGATTCAGTATTAGCGCTTGCCGGCCGTCCGATAGTACCGCCCCACCCACATAGCGTTCGAGCGAGTGGAGCTGAGCTCCAAGCGGCTGCACGATCAACTCTTTGTAGCCTTCCAGATGAGGGACGGGAATCGCCAGGCGCTCACTGTTCGATGTCACCAGAGCGCAGCGCTGAGCGCTCTCTGCTAGCTCGGTAACCCCGATTAACTGCTCTACCGAGCACACTGTCCAAGTTTGTTCATTGTGCTGGATCTGCGTTGCCTCATTAGCATAATCCACCACAGCGCTTACGTAATTGATCGGAATGGCATGCATCGCGACGCCACGGCCGAACACCAACGATCGCGCCACCAGCATCGGTTGCGGCACCCGCAGCCGAACGGTCAATCCCTCGCCGGGATCGTTAAGTAATTCCGTCTCGCCACCCAGCGCCTGAACTCCGTCCAGCACCAGAGCCAGCCCTTGACCTCTGCCGGCTACCGGATTGGCATTCGGTAGGGTGGAGTATCCCGGTGTGCACAGAATTTCACGCAAGTGCGCAGCGTTTCGAATCGGTGCCAAGCCTTGCGCTTTACGTTCCTGGTTCAAGGCATCTTCGTCCACCCCGTCGCCGTCGTCACTGACATCAATCACCAGGTCAAGCCCATCGACTCGGACGGCGATGGCAATCTCACCATCAACCGGTTTGTGCTCGGCCTCGCGAAGCGCGGCTGCAGCAATCCCGTGCGCAACCGCATTGCGTATCAACTGCTCAAGAATTGGCGCTAACGATTTGATAATGGCCGCCGACACCGGAATCTCACCACCGGTCAACAGCAGGCTGCCTTCGCGCTCACACACCGTCAGCGCATCATCCAGTACCGCTTGCAACCGTGGCAGTATGGAATCAACGT
Organism: uncultured Granulosicoccaceae bacterium; assembly: GCA_937951695.1. Lineage (GTDB taxonomy): Bacteria > Pseudomonadota > Gammaproteobacteria > Granulosicoccales > Granulosicoccaceae > Granulosicoccus. The sequence continues at coordinate 4,221 of CALFBL010000255.1, forward strand.
TCTTTAATCCCGCCTGCACCAGGCTTCGGTGAATCGCGGTTCCGGCATGGGCTGCCAAACCATGCACGTGTTGCAGCTCATGGACCGATTGCTCGAGCTGACGCCGCGCCACCTGGATGTCCGCGACCAACTCACGCGAGGCCACAGAATCAAAGGCCGGATTATTCAACGCCAGACGCTGGAGCCTATCAGCACTGGTTTGGATATCACGGATGTGTTCACGCAAATGCGCAATGCGATCATCCACCGACGCCTGACGTGACACCAGAGCACCGCCGGTTTGCAACAACGATTCTAAAGCAGCCTCGGTGATCGGCAACGGTGTTGATGCCTCGTCAGTACCGGGAATTACAGCGGCGTCAGACCCAACGTCGGTAGCGCTGAACGATTCGCTGGATAGGCCATGGGTATTCTGTGTCAGCGACAGTGTGGCATCGGCTGCAAAGCTTTCATTTTTGGCGGTTACCGCCGAGACGTTAGCATCCGTCTCGGCAACCGCTGGCGCACCCGATGGCGAGATCGACGCTTGCAGTTCAGGCAAGCGCTGGCGCACCGTTTCGCCAAATTCCTTCCAGTTTTTAATACCGGCAACATCACTTTCCAGTTCGTGTGCTGCATCAGCCATACGATGGTTGCCGGCCATGCGGGCGCTACCTTTTATGGTATGCAGCACTTTTAAGACACCGTCACGATCTTTGACACCGTCACCTTCAGCGCTTAAGACATTGCCGGCGTGATGACGCAATCGCATCATCAGATCATCGGCTTCGGCCCGAAATATCGATGACAGTCCCGCTTCACTGTTCTCCACCGAATTGGATTTTGCGATCAACCAGGTATTCAGTTTCGCCGGGTCGTTCGCTCCGCCAACACCAGTGTCAGTGCCTGCTTGCACTCTGGCCGACACATCGGCAACAAACTCCGGCAGACCTGCCTCGATAGCCAGGATGGCGTCATCCACCTCGCCGTGGTCTTGAAAGCTCTGCAATCGCGCTTCCATGGCATTAGCAAGACGCTCGATATAATCGGTGTCAGCGGCGGTAAAATCTTCACCCGCGCGTTGTAATCGCAAGGCACACTTTTGCAGTGGATTAACAATCGCAACAATATCGTTAGCCTCAACGGTTTGCGTACACCCCGACAAGGTGTGTAACGCCCGCAGCATATTTTCGCTTGGCAATTTGGATAAAGGAACATCTGCGCGCGCGACCTTGATCGCTTCTCGCAATGTAGCAATGTGCGATGCACATTCGCGCACAAACACCGTTTGCAAGGTGTTATCCAATGAATTCTCGTCGACCGATGTCAAGCGTAGCCGCAGTACATCAAGCCCACGTACAGATTCCACCACACCCGGTTCTGCGTGCAGCAATTGTGGCACCACGGCAAGCGTTTCTCGCACCAGTTCCTGTGCGTCTTCCGGTAGCGTTTTTCGTTTTAAGTAGCTCTCGCAGTCTGACACCAGCGCCGACAATTCGTTGAGTCGGTTCGACGTCGCCGACCGGGCGAGCTCGCCAAGGCCTGAGATCACAGGCTGCAGATCGGTATCGCTGCCGTTCATCCACAGCGCGATGCTTTGATTGACCGACAAGTAAACATCCAGTAAATCCTCAGACGAGGCCATCTCAATCGGTTCAAACGTTGCCGGATTTTGAGCCAACGCCGAATCGCTGGAAGGCTCACCACCGATTAACCTATTCAACGATTCCACTGCGTGTTGCAACAAGGGCGTCAGACTACTGGAATCGGCAACCACACTATCGATGTACAAGTCTATCGCCACCATCAATTCCGCCAAGTGCTCGTGATCGGTATCGTTGGCGTCGGCGTGCACCCCGGTGCGAACATACTCAGCCAACCCGTTCAACAACGGAACCAATTCCGGCACAGGCAAGATGTTCAGCGCCAACGATGCACGTTTAAGACGGTGGGCAATCTCATTGGGACGCGCGTTGATCAAGGGCTGGTTGTCAAGCAGTGCAACAATGTCTGACTCGGCACGACGCAACTCCCCTTGCATCGCTTGTAGACAAGCGACCGAGGCTTTCGCTTGAAATTGATCCCGGTCGTTCTGACGCGACAGTTGTTTTAAGCGGCTGGCGACATCATCCACTGTGGCCAATAGAAAGGCACCGGTCATGACGTCTTTATCCGCCGAGTGAGCCGGTGAATGAAGGGATTCACGAACGCGTAGAATCTGTTCCGCAACACGCATTTTTTGCGCTTCCGTCGCAGGGGTTGTCATCTCGTGCACATACCGGCGCAGGTTTCCCAATGCGTGTTCCAAATCACCCAGCCCAAGCAGTACGCTGGCAACACTCTGCTCATCGAGACGAACAAACAGCTGCTTTGCACGTTTATGTGCAGGATCGACCGCCGCTTGGTTAACCCAAACCTGAAGTTCATCGAGCTCAAGATCGATCTGCGCCAGCACTTGCTTTCCCAAATCGGCATTCACTGTACGCTTGTTGCCAATACGCTGAGCTGTGATAGACAAAACATCCAGACCGTAGTCGCGTCGTAGCTGCTCAGCGTGTGGCAGCTTGTTTGGAAACTGGGCGACGTAGAACAATAACTGACGCAAAATATCGTCGGGCAGCAGATTTGGCTTGGCAACAAGCCCATCAAAATCCAGCCGGCCCAATTGCGCCAAATAACGTTCGAGTTGACCAAACAAGCGCTGCACGGCGATACTCGATAATGATGAATCATGGGCCAGCGCGTGCAGCACAACCCCGGCAGAACGAAATAATGGGTCCAGCATGGACAATCGCGAAGGCGTGTTACACGCTTCGGCAACCTTTATAAATGTCGTTGACAACGAGGCAAAATGCTCGGTATTGCCCGGTTGGCGAAACCATGCACTGAGCGCACGCACATACACCTTATGAACGCCACGTATCACCGATATAAAATCATCGCAATCGCTGCGCGCAGCCATCGGTTTGTTGGACGCCGCGGGAAGCGCTATGCCAGCGGCTGCCACCACATCTTTCGACACCGCAGGAATTTGCCGGCTGGCGCGACAGTTATCGATCACACTCACCCAGCTCAACGCCGAAGCCCTGCGCGCCTGAACCGCAGGAGCTGAAACGCTTGCCGCCATTTCCTCACCAATTTGCAGCAACAACAGGGCAGACTCTGATTCGTCTTTGGGTCCGTTTTTTTTCCATTGACTCAGTAATGCTTCAACTTCGACCAACCCAAAGCGCAGGGCAAAATAGCCCAAAGCTTGTGCAGTTCGACGGATAAGAGTGGTCTGTTCCAGTAACTGCTGTAACGCGGTGTCGCCGTTTAACGATTCAATGGCAGCTTGGGCTGAGGCTTGCCACTGCTTCACCTGTACACGAAATTCAACCGCTGCCTGCTCTGAGTAATTCGGAATGGCGTTGGGTTCAACCGATCTCACGAGCTCGACTCCGCAGGCAGGCGAAAGCCGTGCACGCACGATTCAAGCGAACTGGATAAATTCTCCAGCTGCTGCAAATCCTCCACCGCCTGTTTCAACGCATTAGCGCTGTCGTGGGTGATGTTGTTAATCACGCGCGTCGTCTCGGCAACCTCAACGACCCCATTTGCCTGAGCCTGTGTGCGGCTGGCGATCTCGGTCACCGCTTGTTCCAGCGCGTTCGCCGCTGTGGCGATTTCGTCCAGATGATGACGCGCATCCTCACTGGACTGCTCAGTCTGTTCCACTTGCAACACGGTGGCTTGCATCGCTTGCAGGCTTTCGGTGGCTTCATCCCGAATAACATCAGACAATTGATCAATATCGTTGGTGGAATCCCCCAGCAAGCTGGCCAAAGCGGATACGTCTGAGGCCAGCTCTGCGAAATTCTGCGCTGAATGGTTCAAGGTTTCGTCCCCTGAATCAGCACCGGCAAGCTCAGACACCGAGCTTTGCGAGGCGGCCTGAATGGTGCTGTTCAGAGCCAGCAGCTCAGTCCGGCCTGAAGCAGTTTTGATATCCGCCAATCGCGTCTCAATGCCTTGCGTGCTGTTGACTAAACGCTGTAGCGAACGCATGGCGCCGTTGGACTGTTTACGCATCAGTGTTAAGGCTTCGTTACTGCGCGCAACCGCCTGAGCTGCGCTCTGGGTTCGAACCGCCATGTGCTGCGCGTATCTGGCAACCCGTTGGGTGGCCTCAGACAGCGAACTCACATCGTGTTGCATCTGCTCCAACCGATCGTGCGTACGCGAGACTTCGCGCGCTTGCACCGCCCCCTGCTTAGCCATGGAAAAGGTTCGCGAACGCGACTGCGCCACCGCTGAACGTACCTGTTCACTGGAACGATTGATCTGTTTAACCAACCGCCGAAGTTCGTGAACGGCTTGATTAAACGCATCCGCTAGGGCACCGGTTAAATCCTCAGTAACTCGGGCCTCATGCGTTAAGTCCCCTTCAGCCAATGGCTCCATTTCATCGAGCAGCTGCAAAATTGCAGCTTGGGTTCGACGCTCGGCTACATTGCGGTTTTGTTGCATCGCAGGCGCAGTCATCTGTGCCGCCTGGGACGCACCAGCCACAGCGTTGTACCCCTGCTTGGGGCGTTTTACGTGCCGCTCACGCAGGCGCGCTTGCAAGGCATAAAAGCCATACGCCAGACAGCCCAAGGGTAGCAAGAACGTAAGCCATGGCAATAGGCGCAGCGACCATGGAATATTCATTAAGATCGGGGCAACCCCGGCTGCGGTTATGCTCGAACTTTCCTCTTGAGCTCTGGTGTCGGGTGCAGCGAAAGTGGCTTCACTCTGCTTCAAACGCAAGTCGGCGTAGCGAGTGCGCAGCTCGGAGATCAGACCCACCGACGCACGGTCTGAAACCTCGCCCAGCCGAACCGCTTTCTCGAGATCAGCGATCGACTCCGACATCGGCTGCCAGAATGAATCATTACTGTTGGTCAGTTGATCTTGTCGCAAGGCCACGGCCAGCCCGGCCACACGACCGGCGTTCGATACCAGCGACGCAGCCAACTCAGTGCCTTGCTGCAACCGGGTGTGTAAGGTCAAGGCGGTTTCGCTGATGCGTCGCAACGCATCACTGTTGGGTGCGGCTAACTGATCAACCAGAACCAATTGCTCGGGAGCATCCGATCGGTCAATCGCTGTTATTTCCGCCGACGCGCTGCGCGACTGTGTCACCGCTCGGTTGGCAGCGATCGTCATTACCCACAGCAGCACTGCCCCAATCAGGCACAACACCCAAACCAACAGCGCGCGTCGCGGCCAATTTTTAAGTTCGTCCGAGGCTTCGTTCCGCCAAAGACGCCGGGTAGCTCGACTCATGCGGGACGTGCCTCGATTATGGCAATAAAAGCAGGCGATTGCACCAGCAAGTTCATGTCCACCACTCGGAACGTCATGTCTTTCCACTCGATCACTTGCGACAAGGCACCGGGCATTAGCGTATTCGAGGCACTCAGCGCTGACGGCACCAGTGGCCGATTCTGCGTCCCAAACAGCTCATCGACCCGCAACCCGCAGGGTCCTAAATCCGGATGTAAATGCAGCACAGCACCGGTCGCCGGGCGCTGACCCAACCAGAGGCTGAGATCAGTTACCGGTAGCAGTTGGCCATCTATCTGCGACACACCCAAAAACCAGGGCTGAGTGCCTGGCACCGCTTGCACTGAAACCTGTTTATGCACCCGATGCACCGAGGCAACATCCACCGCCCAATGCCACTTTCCCACCCGAAATAGAATGCAAGCCATCGTGCTGGCTACCGGTGAAGAGTCACTCACGCAGCCACCAGAGCCGCTTGCACAGCTTCCACCAATACCGGTCTGGGTACCGGTTTGGTCAGATAATCGCTGGCCCCCTGGCGCAGCGCCCAGATGCGATCGGTTTCCTGCGATTTGGTGGACAACATGATGATCGGGATGTGCTGCGTATGTTCGTTCTTACTCAACACTCGAGTCGCTTGAAAACCGTTCATGCCCGGCATGACGATATCCATCAATATCACATTCGGTTGTTCTTCCTGCGCCAGAGGTACACCCACTTCGGCGCTGTCGGCGTGCAATACCCGATGGCCGATGGCCTCCAGCGCGCGCTGATAGACGTGTGCGTCGGTCGGAGAATCTTCAATGATTAACACAAGGCTCATGATGGCGTGACGACCTCTTCGGATGGAACCCTCGACGCAACAGCGTTGGATTCCCGTGCGACCGGTGTCGCAGAGAATTCGGTTTCGGAGCCGGCTTGCGGTGTTGTATTCAGACAGCCCCGGATCGTGCTTATCAACTCGGTGTCAGAAAACGGCTTGGCCAAGTGCGCATCCGCACCCACTAACCGGCCTCGAGCCCGGTCGAATAAACCATCACGACTGGACACCAGCACGACGGGGATGGACCGATAATCGGGGTTGTGTTTGATCAGCGCACAGGTCTGGTAGCCATCGAGTCGCGGCATGAGGATGTCGGCGACAATGACGTGCGGCCTGTGCTCAACCACATCGGCCAGAGCCGCGAAACCGTCGTTGGCGTTGATGACGGTAAAACCCGCGGCCTTTAGCTGCGAGGTCATGGCCCTGCGGGCAGATTTACTGTCATCAACCAGCAACACCCGAACCGTATCGGTTGTTGCAGAGTGGGTGCGATTCGGTTCAGTCATGCGCGATTCTCGCCAATGGAACGACATAAAAAATTCAGGTCACGAAGGTTACCCGATTGCTTTGCTCTAAAAAAGGTGGTCGCGCGTGTAATACTGCAACAGTTTCTCACACGGCGTTTAAGAACATGAGCTTGTCACTGGCAGTTGTGATGGATCCTATCGAATCCATCACGCCTTATAAAGACACCACATTGGCGATGCTGCTCGCCGCGCAAGCCCGCGGTTGGCGCTGTTTCGTCATGCACCCAAGGGATTTATTTGTCGCCAACGATGCCGTCCAGACACATCGCCGCGAAGTGCGCGTCTACGATGACAACGATCATTGGTTCGACATCCTGAAAGAAGATACCGTTCCACTGGCCCAGCACGACATGGTGCTGATGCGCAAAGACCCACCGTTCGATATGAATTTTATTTTCAGCACGTACCTGCTCGAACGCGCTGTCGAAGAAGGCACGTTTGTCAGTAATCGACCATCCTCGTTGCGAGACGTCAATGAAAAATTGTCCACCCTCATCTACCCCGAACTCACCCCCCCCACGCTGGTGACCTCCGACAGAGAGTTGCTGCGTGGTTTCATTGACGAGCATAAGGATGTCATTGTCAAACCTTTGGACGGTATGGGCGGCATGGGCATTTTCCGCCTGACCCCCACCGACCCCAACATCAGCATGGTGCTGGGAACCGCCACCCTCAGTGGCACGGTTCCCATCATGGCCCAACGCTACGTGCCAGAGATTGTGGACGGTGACAAGCGGATTCTGGTAGTTGCCGGGAAACCGGCGCCCTTCGCACTGGCGCGGATTCCTCTGGCCGGAGAAACCCGCGGTAATCTGGCGGCTGGCGGCCGTGGTGTGCCAGTGGCTCTGAGCGAGCGGGATCGGGAAATTGCCGAAACGGTAGCACCGATGCTGGTGGAAAAAGGCCTGGATTTTGTGGGTCTCGATGTGATTGGTCGCTATTTGACCGAAATCAACGTCACCAGCCCGACCTGTGCCCGCGAAATCGACGCCCACATGCATTCGTTGGCCGATGCACCAAGCGCCGACGCCAACGGTTACCAACGCGGGATTGCCGATGAATATTTTGATGCACTGGAAGCTCATTTGGGCTGAGCGTTTTACCGCAGGCAAAGCGCCAAACCGTGACCTAAACTAACCGGTATGAACAGTAACGCTGACAAAGCTCCGGGTCGACAACCGGACGTGTTGACCATCGCCCTATTCGGTGCGGTTGCTGTGCACGCGCTGATCATTCTCGGCATCAGCTTCGAACCGTTCCTGAACGAGATGAAAACCCCGCGCTCGCTGGAGGTCATTTTGGTTCAGGGTCAAAACATTACAGAGCCTCCGGAAGAGGCGGATTATTTGGCTCAATCCGCGCAGGACGGAGGCGGCGAAGCGGACGATAACGCCCGCCCATCGTCGCCCTTCACCAGCGAGAGCGATGTGGAATCAGACGGCATTGCGCCGATTCCTGTGCAAGCCAGTGCACCCGAGAAATCCGCGCCATCGGACGCCACCGTTATTACCTCCATTCTTGGCTCTAATCTGATCAATTCTGAGGAGCAGGAGACGGAGAACATTACCGAACAGCCCAAGATTGATAATGTGGTCATTGAGCAAAACTTGGACATCGCTCGCTTGAGCGCGCAAATTGAGCGTGATCAGGAAGAATTTGCCAAACGGCCGCGGAAGAAATTTCTCACCGCCCGAACTCATGAGTCGGTCTCGGCTGAGTATATGTATCGCTGGGTGGAGCGTGTTGAGCGAGTGGGAAATTTGAACTACCCCGAGGACATACGCAAAAGTCAGCTCACCGGCGCCTTGGTGATGACCGTGGGTATTTTGAAATCCGGTAGCATTGAAAGTATCTTGATCGAAGAGAGCTCAGGACACTCGGTGCTGGACGCCTCGGCAAGACAGCTAGTATCGTTGGCGGGACCGTTCGAGCCACTAACCGGTAAACTGGGTGCAGAAACTGATATTTTGTATATCACTCGCACCTGGGAATTCCAGAGCGGAAATTCTGTCATCAGTTATTAATACCGACGCTCACCATGAATCTGACCCACCACTTTCTGCTGTCGATGCCGCAGCTCACCGACGACGTGTTTGGGCGATCGGTCATCTACATGGTGGATCACAGCGCTGACGGTGCCTGGGGTCTGGTGATTAACAAACCCATCGGCTTGCAGCTGAGCGATGTGTTCGAACAACTGAACATTGCTAACGACAACGAAGCCCTAGGCAATGGAATCGTGCTGCAAGGCGGGCCGGTGGACCCCCAGCATGGCATCGTGCTTCACCCACCAGGACCTTTATTTGAAGGCACGCAGAATTACGCGGGCGGAATCTCACTGTCCAGCTCGAAAGATGCCCTCGAAGCCCTGGCCGCAGGCGAACAGCCCCAGGACTATCTGGTCGTGCTGGGCCATGCCGGCTGGGCCGCAGGACAACTCGAATCGGAAATTACCCAGAACGCCTGGTTGACCAGCCCGGCGACTCCCAGCATATTATTCGAGACTCAGCTAGAAGATCGCCGCGATGCCGTCGCACAAGACCTGGGGATTGACATAAACGCCCTAGTTACCGAATCCGGGCATGCCTGAGCCCTCGCAAGACGCCGCTGATGATGGCGTCTTGGTCGATGGCGTTCTGATCGGTATCGATTATGGCTTGAAGCGCATCGGCCTTGCCAAGGGCAGTACCCGTCTCGGCACCGCCGAGCCGCTGTGCGTTATGCGCAACACCAACGGCACGCCGGAATGGGCTACGCTTGATGGTGTGGTTGCCGACTGGCAACCGGCCGGGTTTGTCATCGGACTGCCACTGAGCGCCGAGGGTGAGGTGCAGGAGATCACTCACGTCACACGCGGGTTCGCCAAACGCTGCAAAGCGCGCTACCAATTGCCCATTTTTTTGATGGATGAGCGTTACTCCTCAATTCAAGCAAGTGAGACGCTGGCTCAACTTCGAAACACTGGGCAACGACGCAAGCGCACACGCCGTGAAGATGTCGATACACTGGCGGCAGCTCTGATTCTGGAACGCTGGTTTGCACATTGACACTGATTCTGTCGAGCAGCTGCTCGATCGCATGCATCAACAATTGGTCCCGCTGTGTGAGGCCGATCATGATCTGATCATGATTGGCATCAAAACCGGCGGCGTGCTAGTCGGTGCCACTCTGCATAAGAGACTGGGCATCACAGCTCCTCTCGGGGAGCTCAACATCTCGTTTTACCGCGATGATTTTAGTACCGTCGGCTTGCATCCGGTGGTCGGCCCCTCCCAGCTCAGCACCTCTATCGATGGCAAACACATAGTGTTGGTGGACGATGTGCTCAGTACCGGACGCACGGTGCGGGCAGCGATGAACGAGATATTCGACTTCGGCCGTCCCTCTCGCATCACACTGGCAGTTCTTATTCAGCGTGACGGACACGAACTGCCGATTCGAGCCGATGTCATTGGTGAATCGATGAACCTTGCCGATTCCGATCATGTGCAATTGTCGGCCAACCCCTGGTGCATTGAGATCGGAGCACGCACATGAGCTTGCCCAGTCCCCAGTTCAACCGTCTGAATACGCTGCAACATTTTCTGACTCTCGATGGGCTGGACAAAGACACCCTAATCAGCATCATGAACGCTGCCGATAATTTCACCAGCGTAGGCGATCGAATGATCAAAAACGTGCCCCTGCTGCGCGGTAAAACCGTGGCCAATCTGTTTTTTGAAAACAGTACTCGCACGCGCACCGCCTTTGAGCTGGCCGCGAAGAGACTGTCCGCCGATTTACTCAACGTCGACTTGGTCACCAGCTCTACCAATAAAGGTGAGTCATTGCTCGATACCTTGCGGGTCCTGGAATCCCTGCAATGCGACATGTTCATTGTGCGTCACGGAGAATCCGGCGCCGCTGACTTTATTGCCCGTCACGTAAAACCCACCATCAACGTGGTCAATGGTGGCGACGGTCAAGCCTCACATCCCACTCAAGGCATGCTCGACATGTTCACCATTCGCCAGCACAAAGGCGATTTTGAAAAACTCTGTGTGGTCATCATTGGTGACATACGCCATTCGCGGGTGGCTCGCTCAGGCATCTCCGCGTTAAACACGTTGGGCGCTGGTGAAATTCGTGTATTAGGCCCTCGCACACTGATGCCAACCAATGTGGAAAGCATGGGCGTAGCCTGGTACTCCGACATCGACAAAGCGTTGCACGGCGCCGATGTCATCATGGGGCTGCGTTTGCAAAATGAACGCATGAGCGGCATCACCATACCCAGCTCACAAGAATTCTTTGCCAGCTACGGCCTCACCCAAGAGCGCCTCGCCCTTGCCAAACCCGATGCCATCGTCATGCATCCAGGCCCCACCAATCGCGGTGTTGAAATTACAGCCGAAGTCGCCGACGGGCCCCAATCTGTGATACTCGATCAAGTGACCAATGGGTTGGCGATCCGCATGGCAGTAATGTCAATCATCATGGGCAATGCTGAACCCTTGCGCGAAGTCAGTGCAGGTACAGACAAGGGCGCGCCACATGGCTGAGTACACACGAGCTTACTTGAAAGCAGGCGATGCATCTTCCAGCAAAACCACCTTCAACACCGATGCAACTTTAAGTGATGACGCCTTCGTCACAACCGGCTTTGTCGATCTCTACGCCCGCCTGTGTGAACCGGGCTTAAAACGTCGCGGCAACATTGCGCGCGAGACAACCCTGGCAAAGCAAGCAGGCTTTGCGCACGTGGTTTGTGCCCCCGATACCAGCCCCACTATCGACAGTACGGCAACCGTTCATCAAATAAAATCCACCGCCGATGCCAATGCATCTATCGTTGTGCATCCCATGGGTGCTTTAACGATTGGGCTCAAAGGCTTAAAACTCACCGAGCTCAAAACCCTGCAAAAGGCCGGATGCCCGATCTTTGGTCAGGCCGACCAACCCATCAGCGACAGTGCCGTACTGCTTCGCGCAATGGAATACGCCTCTACTTTCGACATTCCGTTAAGTTTAAAACCCGTTGACGCTACCTTGGGCCGATCCGGCTGCGTTCATGACGGCGCCATTGCGTCCCGCCTGGGCTTACCTGGCATCCCTGCTCTGGCTGAAACCGCAGGGCTTGCCCGTTTACTGGAGATCGCCAACGACAGCGATGCCCGACTGCACTTATCGCGCATTAGCTGTGCGCGTTCAGTCGCGTTAATTGCTGAAGCCAAGGCCTCGGGTTTACCGATAACCGCCGATGTGGGTATTCATCATTTGTTCTTTACCGATGAGCAGCTCAGCGGCTACGATTCGCGCTTTCACAGCGCAACCCCTTTCCGCAGCGCAAGCGATCGCGACGCGCTGCGTCAGGGAATAAAGGACGGTGTCATCGACGCGATCTGCTCAGATCACGCACCACTGGATTCAGATGCCCGTCTGGCCCCACTACCCGCCACAGCTCCAGGGTTATCGTGCTACCCGCAATTTCTTGCCCTGTGGCTAGCCTTACCAAAACTGTTGGGAATGACGATTGAGCAGTTACTGCATACCGTCACCACATCCCCTGCATCCATTCTGGGTCTTAAGCTCGATGACGCAACAAATCACCAAATTATTATCGACCCCAGCGTCGCCGCCACCATTGTTGATGCACAACATCACAACCCAGTGGCCGGTGTGAGTAACCTGAAAACGGTGACTGGTGATGATGTGGAGCTGATGGGAATTGTTGTCGAATGACTCGATACCGTGGCTGGATGAGGGGTTCTGGTGGCTAAATCGTTGAGATTTTATACACGTCGATAACTCGGCAGAACTCTGGCGGTTTTATAGCAGGCTTCTGAACTGGAGAATTTGGCTAAACGCCATAACATCTGCCGTCTTGAACTTAGTGTAATGGTAAAAAACGCTAT
>CALFBL010000256.1 GCA_937951695.1 uncultured Granulosicoccaceae bacterium
CACCATGCGTTTCGCGCAAATCGTCGAAGACCTGGGGTCCGCCTTTGTTAGCTCCATTATGACGCTACTGGCGTTTCTACCACTCTTATGGACCTTGTCCGCGCAAGTTACCGAGCTGCCATTCATCGGAGAGGTCAAAGGCTCTCTGGTGTTTATGTCGTTGCTCAGTGCCATGTTCGGTACGGTGCTGTTGGCGATTGTGGGCATTCGCCTACCCGGCTTGCAGTTCAAAAATCAGAAGGTTGAAGCCGCCTACCGAAAGGAGCTGGTGTTCGGGGAAGAATACGCTGAACGTGCGGCACCGCCTGACGTCAAAGAGTTATACGGCAATGTGCGTAAGAACTATTACCGAATTTACGCCGAATACTCGTACTTTAATTTTTTCCGGTTTCTGTACGCACAGGGCTCAAATCTGATTCCGTTCATCGCACTTGGGCCCACTATCGTGGCAGGCACCATCACCCTTGGATTGTTCACACAGATTAATCAGGCCTATGGTCAGGTTGAATCCTCGTTTCAATTCCTGGCCAACTCATGGACGACGATTATCGAGCTGATTTCCATCCGCAAGCGCCTGGTCATTTTTGAACAAGCCATCGATGGCGATCCGAATATCGACATGGCGCAATTCGAAGCCTAATCCAAGCAATCTGTCGGGTTGCGCAATACCGTACTCGATGCCCACTCGCCACTTGCCCTCTGTTCGGCATTTGGCACAGGTGGGCATCGACGATTTACACGGGCGTAAATGCCTCTTTATACACAGCTATTTTTTTTTGATAGTCGCTCGCGCCAGCGGCCATCATGGCTTTGGCCTCCTCAGCCAAGGGCTTGATGACCTTCGCAGGCGATCCCAACACCAGAGACCCATCCGGCACCTCCATACCTTCGGTGACCAGCGCGTTTGCACCAATTAAACAATCCTTGCCAATCTTTGCCCCGTTGAGCACCACCGCGTTCATCCCGATCAGACTGCCATCGCCAACGCTGCAGCCGTGCAGAATCACCTTGTGCCCAATCGTGCAGTTAAGCCCAACGCGCAGCGGGAAACCTGGGTCCACATGCAGTACGCAACCGTCCTGCACGTTACTGCCTTCGCCGATGACAATTGCGTCGTTGTCGCCCCGTATCACCGCATTGAACCAGACGCTAACGCGCTCGCCCAAGGTTACCTGGCCAATGAGTATCGCCCCCGGTGCGACGTAGCTGGAATCGGGTACCTGGGGTTGAACCTGCTGATAGGCATACTGCATGAATCGCTCTCCTGACCTCGTTACGTGACACAGTTCTCACATCCTATCGATCACTGCATAAAAAAACCACCGTGGCGTGAACTGGGTTCTCATGAAGTGCCGTCGCTGCCCGATAAAAACTTTGACTAATTCACATTCGGCAATGCACGCATGAGCGCAGAAGCATCAAATGTATCAGCGAAGCTGGCTAACACCGGTTCGAAAAACGACAAGCACAAGAGAAAGCTGACCAACGCTTTCTGGGAACCCTTCCAGCAGTTCAAACTGCTAATGTGGATGCTCGGTTCAACCGCTGTTGTGGCGGTATTGTTGGGCACATTTCTTTACTACGCCTTCAGCGGACTGATCGATTCAGTCACAGCCGGTGAAGAATCGCGCAGCTTCTACGCTGACATGATAGAAATGCAGCTAGTGCACTTGTTCCGCTACTGCGCAGCTTTGTTTTTATTGTATGTGCTGCTCTTGGCCGCCGTTTGTGTTGCCTACACACACCGAATGATTGGCCCATTTCAACCGTTCAAACGCCACGTGAATGAATTGCTGAAGGGCAACTACGACAGCCGTGTGGTTCTGCGAAAAAACGATTTGCAGATCTTCGATGAATTTTCAGACCAACTCAACAAGTTGGCTGTAAACATGGATATTGCGGACAAGAACGATCCGAAAACCTAATATGCGGTGCTGGTGACCCACTAGGGTTCAACGTATCGATGACCACACGCCGGATATTCCGGCGTGTGGTCGTCTACGGGTTTGAATTTTCCATCTGACAAGTACGCAATCACCTGCTCGATACTGGCATCGTTTTTTATCAGGAATGGGTGCGAGACGTGAATGCTCATCATCGCGCACATCCCTTGCAATCGAGCACTGGCAACCGACACCTTGCCGTCGTCCGGATTCGGCAAAAAATTGGACAACAGCAGATTGATGGACGCAGTGCCCGCTATGATCGCGGTATCAACTTCGATTGGTCCGAGCATATTGGGCACACTGTCATCGCCCGTTCCCAGTTCCAGCCCAGCCGGCCCATTAAACGCTACGAACCCGGGAACGTCTCGCAAAGCATCCACTACTTCACTGCCGTGATTGGGTGGACCCAGCATCACCAAACGCGCAAAACCATCGATGGATTGATCTTTGAGAAACTGGCGCATCAAAATCCCGCCCAGCGAATGAGTTACCGCATCGATACGTGTCGCCCCCATCGCCCGACAAGCGCTGACCCCGGTGAAGACCACCCCCGACGCCAGCGCTTCCACGGTGTGTTTGCGTGATGGGTAATCCACGTTGGCGGTGTGCCAGCCAGCCTTGTTTAACGCTTGACTGAGTTTGGACATCGACCCCGCCAACCGAGCCAACCCGTGTATCAAAACCGCACAGCGCGCTGAATCCGAATCCGCCTCCCGTAACGTCACCCGAACCGGTATGGCTTGCTGGAGAGCTTTCTGTGCGGCATCGTCTTCATTAGCGAAGACCCCGGATGACGGCAACATCAACCCCGCAAGCCAGAGGCAGGCGTGAACTGTGAGAATGATCGGCTTGGGAAAACGCATCAGTTATTTTGATTCGGGCGACTTTCAGCGGCGCGCACCAGTACTTGATTGCGTTTGGCTTCGCGGTGAACCGTGTACATGGACGCTAGCATTATGATAACAGCCCCCACCAAGGTCTTCCACGACGGCCACTGCTGGAAAATCCAGGCACCAAACAAAGTTGCGTACAGCAAGCGCACGTAGTCGAGCGAGGCCAGTACCGACGCTTCACCAAACCGGTAAGCCATGATGTTCGCTTTTTGGGCGAAAAATGACACCACACCAACAGCCAACAGCAATAGCCAATCAATCCGTGTTGGCGGCACCCATTGATACACCGCCGGTACGATCATGATGACGCCGACGCCAATCGCCTGATAGCCCAGAATCGTGTTGGTGGATTCCGTGCGGCTCAACAGCCGAATCACCACCATCACAAACCCAGCGGCGGCAGAACCTGCCAACGCCAGCGCGCCGTAGAACGAAAAACTCTCGGTACCTGGCTGCACCATAAACAATACGCCGATAAAGCCAATCACTACTGCGCTCCAGCGATGCACGCCCACCGTCTCTTTCAACACAACAACCGCTGCGATGGTAACGAAGAAACTTTTCACGAACCCCAGAGCCGTGGCATCGGCCAGCGGCAGGTGTATAACCGCTGTGAACCCACAGAGCATTGCAAACAAGGCCAAGGCAATGCGCAGCGCTTGCAAATCAGGCCGCGAGGTAACCAGTAATCCGGGAAAATCTTTTCGTAACGCCGGCAGCAACATAGTCACCATGACCCACTGACGCACCAAAAGGATTTGCGTGACCGGTAAATCAGCCCCCAGCAACTTGACCATCGTCACCATGACGGTAAACCCAAACGCTGCCAAGATAAGAATCAGCGCACCCTTAACGTTGGGTGCTAGAGCATCAAACGCTGGTCGCGGGTCTATCACTCTTGGACAATGATGCGCATGGTGGTTGACTCACGTCGCTGGCCATCCTCGGTGTCGATAGCCGTGAATTGAAACACGTGCTCCCCCTGGTCAGCGGTATTGGGCCGCCACTCAAACTGTCGCCCTCCGCCAGCTCGCGGCTCAAACGATGCCCCATTGGGTAATTGGTCAACTTGCAAGGCAATCCTCTCGTTGATGGTGTCCGAGTCGCCAATCAGCTGCACTGGAAAGCGCACCCATTGGTGGGGCGTAACAACCTGACTCGCGATCGGCGCCAACGCCCACGCAGCGCTCCGCTCTGGTCCGGGGCGTGTTGCTTGAACCGTCGCCCCCAACTCATCCGGTCGCGCATCTGATAACACCGCTTCAGTGTCAGCCAAATCGTCTGTAACACGCGAGCTGCGCGCGCTAATAGTAATCGATTCCTCAGCTAGATCCGTGGAAACCAGCGGCGCGACAGCTACTGCATTTTGCGCAGGCGGTAGGGCTGCTTTCGCGATCTCGAGAGAATCCTGAGTGGGCAAGACAGCCTCTACCGCTAGCTCAACCGACTCTTTCGATAGCAAGCTCGACGGCTCCGGCTCCAACGACCCGCTCGCCTCGCCCACGCTAAGCGTTATCTCTTCCACTTCGAGCACGTCAGTGGGCGTATTGCGCTCAGTGACCAGTATCCGTATTACGTGTACGCCCTGATCGGCCACCGTCGGCAACCAAGTGAATTCCCACAACTCATCGGCGGTTCGAAGAAAGGTCGCATTGACCGACAGTCCCTCAACGTAGAGCGACAGCTTGGCGTCGACTGTACTTCGAGCCGGTGCTTTGGATGGACGAATTCCCAATCGATAGGATTCGCCTATTTTCAGTTCCTGTACCGGCAGCGGGCTTAAAAATTCAGCCGCGCCCACGTGCACCGGCAAAACGGCGAGTGCACACCCCAAGGCAGCCGCACGGATCGGTCTTAATGGGTCAACGACTGAAATTTGACGGCTTTTCAATGGCGTACAGCGCATCACGCACGGAATCCATGCGCTCGTCCAGCACCGTTTGCGCATCTCGTAGGGCACGGTTGTAATAATAGGGTCCAATTGTCTCTGTGACGATATCCAATAGAAAGGTAGCTGGAAACTGACCGAGATTCTGATCGAGTTCGTCACGAAAGTAGCCCTGAGTTGCTTTCACGAGTGCTTCCCTCTCTTCCTTAGTAAACTGAATCTCCGCCATACTGCTCCTATGAGCGAACATCACTTTAAATTCTGTACAGATTATCACTGCCGCCTCGGAATATTGGAAGCGGTTGCACCGGGTCTGCGGCGAATTACCGCAAATAATCCTGGCCCCTTGACTTTTCGCGGCACAGGGACCTACATCATTGGGCAACATAATGTCGCTTTGATCGACCCAGGCCCTGATGACCCGGCACATATCGCCGCGATAGTAAACGAATTGGGTGATGAGAAGATCACCCACATTCTGGTGACTCACACGCACCGAGATCACTCCGCCGGCACCGCCCGGTTGCAACAATTCTGCGACGCGCCCAGCTACGCCATGGGCACCCACACAGCGCTACAACGACCCAGCGCACTGCCAGCAGACATGGACGCTGCCGGCGACACCAATTTTTCCCCCGATGTGGTGTTGCACGACAACCAGTCCATCAGAGGCGATGGATGGCAATTGCTATGTCTTCACACCCCAGGTCACGCCTCTAACCACGCAGCGTTTGCCGAAGCTGCACACAACCGAGTGTTTGTCGGGGACCTAGTCATGGGTTGGTCTACGCCAGTGCTGCTGCCGCCAGATGGGCACCTGCAGGATTACCTCAGTAGTCTTGATCGATTGCTGGCCCGAAAGGATTCAGTCTATTGGCCCACCCACGGTGGCCCGGTAGAGAAACCGCATACTCTAGTGAAACATCTGATCCAACATCGAAAGCAGCGCACCGGCTCCGTGCTAGCGGCTGTGGCCAACGGACATCGTACCTTGGCGAGTATCGTCGAAGCCGGTTATCCGGATCTTAGCGCCAACCTGAAACCCGCTGCTATGCGAAGCACACTGGCAAGCGTTATCTTTCTCATAGAGCAAGGACAACTCAAAGCCAATTTATCGGATGGATTAAACCTCATTTGCCAACCGGCCTAAGTTCAATCTGAGCTACCCTACCCTGCATGGATAACATCACTTCACTTGCCGGACGATTTCCCGACCACTTTATTTTTGGCGTTGCTACCTCGTCCTACCAGATCGAAGGAGCAACACGCGAAGATGGACGGGGTCCCAGCATCTGGGACGCGTTCTCAAACATGCCAGGACGAGTCCACAAGGGCCATAACGGTGATATTGCCTGCGATCACTACAGGCTGTGGGAACAGGATCTCGATCTGATTCAGGCTCTGGGTATTGACGCTTACCGATTTTCCATTGCCTGGCCACGAATTCTGCCGAACGGTGTGGGCGCTATCAACGAAGCCGGGCTCGATTTTTACGATTCCCTCATTGATGGCATGTTGGAACGTGGTCTGCAGGTGTTCCCGACCCTCTATCACTGGGACTTACCCCTCAACCTGATGGGCTATGGCGGCTGGACCGATCGGAACACAGCCGACGCGTTCGCTCACTACGCAAGCGTTGTCATGAAACGGCTCGGGGATCGATTCGATACGATGACAACCTTCAACGAACCCTGGTGTGCGTGCCACTTGAGTCATTTGCTGGGCATTCACGCGCCGGGGGAGAAAAGCATGCAAGCCACGCTTGAAGCAATCCACACGATGAACCTCGCGCATGGAAAAGCGGTGCAAGCTATCCGCGCCGAACGCTCGGACATTCCTGTTGGCATCGTGCTTAACGCGATGTCCATTACACCCGCCTCTGATGATACTGCCGATATCGAAGCCGCTGAACGCGCTTTCCAGTTCGACAACGGCGTGTTCTTCGGCCCTATTTTCGACGGCGCTTACGACAAAGAACTCTACGATGAGCTGGGATCCATGTTGCCAATCGAAGGCGGTGACCTTGCCACTATCAATCAGCCACTCGATTTCTGGGGCTTTAACTATTACACCCCTATGAAAGTCGCTGATGCGAAAACTGATAGTTCAAGATTTCCTCATACCAAAACAATCACAGCGACACAAAGAAATGACCGAACCGACATCGGTTGGGAAATTGGTGCCTTCGGACTGTCCCAATTACTGACCCAAGTGTACGACCGCTACGACCTACCACCTGTGTACATCACCGAAAACGGAGCGTGCTTCAACACCGACATTAACTCTGAAGGCAAAGTGCACGATGAAAAGCGTATTCAATACTTTGACGAACACATCGAAGAATGCGCCAAAGTAATTGAAGCCGGAATCGACATGCGCGGATACTTCGCCTGGAGCCTGATGGACAACTTTGAATGGGCTGAAGGCTACAAAATGAGATTCGGCATCGTACACGTCGATTTCGACACACAAATTCGAACCATCAAAGACAGTGGCTACTGGTACAGCGAACTCGCGCAAACCCACCGATCGATTGCAGATGGCAAGGATGAGTCAGGCAATGCCGTTGTAGCTGATACCGATTATTCTTGATAGGAATTTACTGCGGATTCTGATTCTGATGCCGATAGTGAATGGCATCAACCGCTATCCCATAATCCATCACATCACCCTGCCACTGCCACCCGGTTTTCTCAGTGTTCGCTAATACGGCATCAGCCCGTATCCACTCAGGCTTAGGATCAATCCAGGAACCATCGGGTTTGAAGAAATACAACAGGCCCGTCTCGGCATGACGTTGCATAGAAAAACCCCCTTCGTGTAACAGCTGATGATGGTGATGACACAGCAAAACCAGGTTCTCCAGAGAGGAAAAGGCTTCTCGGGTTAAAGGCAAGTCTTGCAGTGCATGAACAACACGAATTTTTTCGCGGGCTGCGTTCAGTGACAACCCACACCGCCAGTTCAGCCAATGAGCACAAGAACGGCCTCCCTCATGCGCCCATACCCGACGCGTGTCGAACTCAGCAATAAGCATTAATTGTTCGAAGGTGGCCGCGTTGATTCGAGCGGTAAGACTGGTGATTGACTCTACCAATTCTTCGTTTGAAATGGCATTAAAATCAGGGCATGGCTTCCATGCTAATTCCTTATTGATTTCAGTAGCTTATCTTAACTTTTCGCTGCCTGAAGGTCAATCAAATGGCATAAAAAACAATGACTCAAGTGCATAAATCTATGTCATCCATTCCTACAAAGTAAGACTGCGCGCAAACGTGGCAATTTTACAATGCACGGATTGTCGAGCTTCGAGCGTTTTTTATATATTTTCCGCGACTATCTCAACTGGAGATAGGAAGTCGCTGACTATATTTTCGATCATATTTTTGATTTTGACGGGGGTTGTGCTCTGCATACGCAGGTGCAAACCTAGAGCTGATGGCCCACTGTTAGTCTCATCACTTTTCCTTAGTCGCTTGAAAATTCAAGGCTGAAATCCATTCTGCTCTCTACGTGCTGGATATTAAAACCAGCCGATTCTAGCAGCGCACAGTATTCTTCCTTGTCTGTCAAATAGCTAAAACTCTCATCGGAAACCCATGGAACAGGATAAGCCTATGAACCTTCCGCTGTTCGCATAACGTCGTAGATGCCTAGTCTTGACCCTAGTTTCAAAACTCTGAAAATCTCCGAAAATAGCCTGTCCTTAGCTTGTATGTTCATACCTACATGCAGCATATACGCACCGTCAAAAGTGCAATTTTCGAAAGGCATATCAAGGACATTGCCTTGATGTAAAGACACTAAATCTTTAACTCCGACCCAATCTGATAGTGCATTACCTGCTGAGACATAGTCGTCTGTTAGGTCGATACCGGTCACTGAATTGCCATAGGTCTTCGCGATAAAGCGACTAGCTCCGCCTAACCCACTACCTACATCAAGCAACTCGTCAGATTGTTCGAACCTCATTTGCTTTACAAGATGTTTGGTGGCTGCCCGCCCACCGATATGGAACTCATCGACTGCCGCTAAATCCTCAACTGTTGCATTATCTTTAGACTTACCCATTTCAAGCAAACCGGTCTCGATATTCTCAAGCAGCCGGCTTTGCTTGTAATGCTTGGAAACTACGTTTTCATCTGCCATGACTCATACCTCGATTTTGGCATCACGTTAACCAAGGTGGACCACTAAAGGAGGCGCGAGATCAACTCTCTTACACTTTGTGGCTGCGCGAGTTTTGGCTTTGCGCAACGATGCTTAGAATGATACCCACAACTATTACTCCAGCACCTACCCACGTGATGTGAGAATACTGCTCACCAAAAAATAGCGTCCCGGTCAACAGAGCGACTCCGGCGGCAACATAACTAATTTGACTTAAGTCGGTGGGCCCACCGACTTGCTGCAGGCGAAAAAACAGGCTGAACATGGAGGCGGCTGCCAATGCTTGTATCAAGGCAACCTCTTTAATCGCTAACAAATAGAACAGCGCGGAGGCCTGCGACGACAATAACAATATGACTGACAATATGATCGCAGATGCAATTTTATTACCGATTGCCAGCAAATCCAACCGCTATCTCGACTACACCTAGCTAGCTAGGCATACGAACTTGCCAAATCGATGAAAACGTTAGCGTGAATATCGGCGATAAAGAAAACAGGATCCCCGTAAACCCTGACCTTAACTTGGGAATGACCGTAAAAATTATATGATTTTACTGGGCTTTAAATTCAGGGCGACCAATAAAACCTGAGACTCTCACAATGAAAGTACCCATACTACCGGCTGTTGCGAACGAACGAGGAATTTATAAATGACGATTGAAACTTGGTGGTTGTATGTAGCGACTATTCTGGTATTCATGAGCACGCCGGGTCCGAGCCACTTGCTGATGATATCAGTCAGCATGACCAATGGATTTCATCGCTCCCTCGCTACTGCGGTAGGCGATTTAAGTGCCAACGTAATCCAGATGACACTAGCGGGCTTCGGTCTTGCCACGGTATTGATGGCATCTGAATTCGGCTTCACCATCATTAAGTGGTGCGGTGTTACCTACCTGGCCTGGATGGGTGTTCAGCAAATACGGGCATCGTTCAGTAAACGAGGTAAAGTGCGTGAAGCTCCGTTGGTACGCCTTCGTACTCTATGGGCCAAAGGGTTCATAACCTCTGCAGCCAATCCCAAGGCGATTGTATTTTTTGCAGCCTTATTCCCACAGTTCATCGATCACAGCCTACCGGTCGTTGCTCAGATAGTGATTCTGGGTTTTACCTATTTGGTCATCGACGGACTTTTCCTGGCAACTTACGGAAAGAGCGCGCACTGGCTCGCAAAGCGTATCAGTCACTCGGGTCGGGCTTGGGTCGGGCTTGGGTCGATAGAGTAGCGGGAGCCGGCCTTATCGGTACTGCAATTCTGCTGGGCTTTAAGACGAGTAAAGATCTCTAGCCGATAAATAAGACTTTGAAAATCAATCACAACACCGCCGAATTCATAGGCAGACCCGTATTCGAAAAAGTTGTCCAATCGTTCGTGGATTCGGACCGACAGGCGTTGATCGATCATTTCCCGGACCTGCGACAGTGGATGACACCAGAATTTTTCGATGAGGCGGTCATCGTATTAAATCGATTGGGGGAATGCGAATCCGTAAAGTATTCTTTTTACGCCACGAAAGCAGACTATAACTCGCTGGCTTGGGATCTCGTGTATTCGCTGGAGGAAGAACCGGTGCGTTGGTATCTGTACCTCGCTGACGATCAAGATGAAATTATGGTTAGAGGGTTTTCATTCGACAGGTAACCACAGTGACCTTTACAATTTCGAGGCTTGTTTCAGCAGCGGTTTAAGTTCATCAAAATTTACGTCTTGCAGCAATGAATAGTTTATGTGTCGACGCAACTTGCCAGATCCAGACAGTAATTTTTTTGTGTCTTTTAATTCAGCTCCTTTGCTGAAAGAGATTTGAACATGCTTAGCCTGAACAAACACGCCACAGAACTGTCCTTCCTTTTTGTCCGGGTGTAAGGTGAACAAAGTGCCGCCGTATTTTTTTACGGGCACACTGTCTGGAACAAGCTCTTGTATGTAGCTCTCGATTTCATCGGCAAGAGCTGTGATATCCACATTGTTGTCTTTCATACGCCTAAGTACCGGTCTTTTAAATCGTTGGTGAGTGCAGCCATGGGCCCACTCCAAACCGATTCACCTCTGGCCATAACGACAGCGGCATCGGCAACAGACGCAAGCTCGGTCAAGGATTTATCGACCAACAGGATCGATACGCGGCGCTGCGCTTTCAGTGAATGGATCGCTGTCCAGATCTCCTGCCTGACAATGGGGGCCAGACCTTCAGTGGCTTCGTCCAGAACGAGCAGTTTAGGGTTTGTCATCAGTGCTCGCCCCAAAGCAAGCATTTGTTGCTCCCCTCCGGATAAGGTTGACGCACTTTGTGAACGCCGCTCACGCAATCGGGGAAACAAATCCACCACTCGCGCAAAGGTCCAATCCCCTGGTCGGGCGGCGACGTTTAAATTCTGTTCGACACTCAAATTCTGGAAACACCGACGACCTTCAGGCACCAAGCCAATTCCTTCTCGCGCAGCGCGGTATGAGGGCAATGAGGAAAGATCGACATCGTTAAACCGGATGACACCCGCTTTGTAGGGCAACATGCGACAGATCGACTTTATGGTGGTGCTTTTGCCGACACCATTACGACCCAGCAGAGCGGTAACACCCCCTTGCTCAACCTGTAGAGACACGCCAAACAAAACTTGCGTTGCACCGTAGGCAGCGGTCAGATTTTCGACGGTGAGAAGCGTCATACACCGACTTCCTCATCGCCAAGATAGGCCTCGCGCACCGATGGGTTCGCCCGTATAACGTCCACCGTGCCAGTGGCAATAACTCGACCAGACACCAGCACACTGAGGGTATCGGCCAAGGCAAACACAACGTCCATGTCGTGCTCGATGAGTAATACAGGTGCATCGACCTTCAATTGGGCAAGCAGCTCTGTGAGTTCTTCTGCCCCCTCGTTGCCAAGCCCTGCCATCGGCTCGTCGAGTAGAAACGCCCGCGGCTTGAGCGCCAAAACCATGGCGAGCTCCAAACGCCTGCGTTCGCCATGGGCTAGCTCACACGCGCGCACCTCTAACCGGGAGTGCAAATTAGTTCTGTTGGCATAATCGTAAGCCTCATCGCGCAGTACACCCACTTTACGCGCGTTAGAAAACAAACTAAAACCACGCCCTTCACGCCCATGCAGTGCGAGTAAAATATTATCCATGACAGAATAGTTCGAGATGACCGCCGTTACCTGAAAGCTACGTCCTAGCCCCATTCTTGAGCGCCGCACTGTATCCAAGGCGGTTACATCCTTGCCCATAAATACCACTGTGCCACTGTCGGGCCGTAAGACACCGGCTATTTGCTGAATCAAAGTGGATTTACCAGCACCGTTGGGGCCGATAAGCGCGTGTATTTGCCCAGGCAACAATGACAGGCAAACATCATCACAGGCCTTCACCGCACCAAAGCTTTTTGATAGGTTCTGTATCTCCAGCACAGGCACAGGCACAGGCACAGGCACAAGCTCAGACACAACCATCAGCCTTTTCCCGAACTATTGCTCCTGTGATACCACCACTCGCAAACATCACAATGAGCAGTAGCAATAACCCTAAATAAATGTGCCAGAATTCGCTCAGCCCACCCAACACCTCTTCGAGCGCAACGAACACCAACGCCCCGACCACTGGCCCGATGAGACGTGCTACCCCGCCGAGAATGACAAAGACCATGATTTCACCCGACAAGGTCCACGAGAACATGGCAGGACTGACGTAACGATTCAGATCGGCGAACAATGCTCCAGCCAACGCTGTAATCATTCCCGAAATAACAAATGCCAACAGCCGCACCCGTTTAGCCGATATACCAACATTCTCTACCCGGGCTTCCGACTGGCGTACGGCGTTTAACGCTAAGCCAAATCCGGAACGATTCAAACACCACACTATGAGTAGAACGATGCTCAATAGGACGAAACTGATCAAGAAAAAACTAATCGGTACTAGGGTGTTCAATAACGGAAAAGTGCCACGCACGTAAATGGGTATACCGTCCTCTCCCCCATAAGCTGGCCAGGAGATCGCAAAGTAGTAAAACATCTGACCAAACGCTAGCGTAATCATAATGAAGTAGGCCCCTTGCGTTCTTAGGCAAAGCGCCCCTATCAACCACGCGACGAGACCGCCAATCACAAGCGCCAGAGGCCAAGTGATCAGCATCGATTGGGTGCCTTCGATCAGGAACAAACCGTCGTAAACCGGTAGATAAGACTGCGCGTGCGAGGCCAGTATTCCAACGACGTATCCTCCCAAACCAAAATACACCGCATGACCAAAACTGATCATGCCGCCATTGCCCAACGCAAAGTTCAAACCGATCCCGGCAATACTGAATATCGCAACCCGTGTTGCCAGTGTGATCCAGTAGGTCTCCCCTAGTGCCAGCGCCAACCCGGCAAACGCTAACAGTGCCAACCAAATCAGGATTGCGAAGGAACCCTCTTTAATCATGTGGTTTGACCCATCAAACCCGCCGGTCTAACCACCAAGACGACACACATCAGGATATAAATCAACATCGATGACACTATCGTACCGACGTCACGACTACCCAGCACCTGCTCGCTCCAAATAGGCAACAAATAACTACCCAGCGTTTGCATCAAACCAACCAAAAGAGCACCCAGTAACGCACCTTGTATCGACCCGATACCACCGATAACAATGACAACAAACGCGGAAATCAACACAGGCTCTCCCATACCCACCTCCACAGACTGCAGTGTGCCAACCAGGGCACCGGCCAGACCCGCAAGAGCGGCTCCGATAGCGAAGACCAGGGTGTACAGTTTTGAGATATCAACGCCCAAGGCCGCGATCATTTCCCGATCGGAAGCACCCGCTTGTATTTGAATGCCTATTCGCGTTCGTGTAATGAGAAAATAAAG
>CALFBL010000257.1 GCA_937951695.1 uncultured Granulosicoccaceae bacterium
TGTGGGTGGCGTTTACCAATTCGACTCTACCGTTGCCGCACGCTCCCGGGCCCTATCAAGGTGAATTCTCGTTTACCTACACAGCGACCTTAAGTGATGGCAGCAGCGATGACGCGATCGTCGATGTGTTGGTGTACCCAGAAGACATTCAGCTAACCGAAGACGCCGATGGGATTCGTGGCAAGGTGCCAAGTCCGCCTGAGGTAGACCCCGGCGATGGCTTTGCAAAAAACGACTCTCTGGTCATTCCTCGCTACGGCTCAAAGATCGTCAACGTCTTTGGTAACGACGAGGCCAAGAAAGCCGACGGCGCTGTCATCACCCAATTGAATGGCAAGCCCGTGTCGCCAGGCGACAGATTCGACTTACCCGAAGGGGCCTTGTCTCTGACGCAAAAAGGCGGTGTATTCTTTGAACCGGCCTCAGGCTTTACGATGGCGAGATTGTACTTACCCGCGCCGGAAGTCACCGGAAATCGTTTTCTTCGCTTGAACGAAGAGGGCTATCGTAACTTTACGTTGCTGGAACACACCTTGGCATCCTTGCAACGCGTGCTCGTCGGTTTCTTCTTTGGAGCGCTGGTGGGTATTCCACTCGGTTACGCCATGGGTCTGACCAACTGGGCGCGGGGCTGGTTTGATCCCATCGTTGAATTTATGCGTCCGGTTCCACCTCTGGCGTTGATCCCTTTGATGATCATCTGGTTTGGCATTGGCGAGAAATCAAAAATCATACTGCTGTTTCTGGCGGCCTTGTGGATCATGGCGATCGCCGCAAGATCTGGGGTGTCGGGGGTTGCCATTGCCAAAGTGCACGCCGCCTACTCACTCGGCGCCAGTAAGTGGCAAATTCTGCGAAAAGTCATTATTCCCAATTCCCTACCCGAAATCTTTACCGGCGCCAGAGTCGCGATGGGGGTCTGCTGGGGGACAGTGGTAGCGGCTGAACTGGTCGCGGCCGAGAAAGGGCTAGGCATGATGATCATGGTGGCCTCGAAATTTCAGCTCACCGATATCGTTATCGTCGGTATTATTTTGATCGGCATCATCGGCTTCCTGATCGACGTCGTTATTCGTTTGCTTGAAGCTTGGCTGGTGCCGTGGAAAGGTAAGGTTTAAAGGCTGTACCTACGCTTTTTGATTGCTAAACAATCGGTGCGTCGAGCAGGCTCTAGCTTGGCGCGTCAGTGTTTTTGATCGCCTGTAAATAATCTAGGGTGTAGCGAGCAAAGTCATCGCCGACATCGGCGTAGAGGTAATACGGGGCGCACCCCATCTTCTCTAATGCCTCACATTCGTCTGGAAATCGCGCGGCAACCGCGATGGTGCCATCAAAGCCTAACTCTTGCGCGAGTTCAACGACGTCGACGTTTTCACGATGGTTACTCAAGCAAACCAGTATGTGATCTAGCTGCAGTAAACGGGCCCGATCCCAAAAATCGAGATCCGAAGCATCGCCATGGACAACGTGAAAGCCCTCTTCCTGCAAATCAATGTGGCGCGCCCAATTCTCCTCAATGCCCACCACCGGCCCCACGCTTTCATCAGCCTCTAACGTATTGTAGGCCGCTCGCCCGATACGGCCCAGACCAAACACCGCCACTTGGGCGTTGCCGATAGAACCGATTTCCTCTTCCTGTAAACGCGCCTCGCTTTCATAGTGGCTCAGGAAATACTGGTGCTTTCGGTACCACTGCTGTGCACGATTGTTGATCGGGGACGCGATAAAGAACGACATCGTCATGGCCAATGCCAAAGTGGTAACCCATTCGGGGCTCAGCGTTCCTTGAGCCACCGCCGCCGCTGCGATAATTAAACCGAACTCACTGTAGCTAGACAGAGACAAGCCAGAAAGCCAACCGGTTCTAGCGCGTAACTTAAAGCGGGAGAACAACGCAAAGTACACCAACGGCCGCAGAGCGATCAGCAAGGATAAGGCTGCGGCCACGACAACCAGGGCAGTATCTGGCCACCCGTAATACCCGATTTGAACAAAAAAGCCGATCAACAACAGATTTTTTAAGCCCAATAATTGAGTCGAGAGCTCTTTTGCTCGTTGGCGATCCCCAGCGCCCAGCCACGCACCGAAAATGAGCGCACCCAAGCCTCCTTTCAGGTCAAGTAGTTCGAACAACCACGCCGATATTAACGCCGCGACCACACCGCCAAACAGCAACAATTCGTCATGCCCGACCGCCTTAAACAGCTGCCCCACGTAGCGCACCGTCAGTGGCAGCAGTAGTAACAGCGCCGCCCATGGTGACGGGTAGTGGCCTGAGGCAGCTACCAACCAGACAACGGCGAGTACATCTTGCACCACCAGAACACCGATCGCGATGGTGGCGTAAAATGAGGTGCTGTCCCCTCGCTCCTCAAAGATTTTGATGGCAAACACGGTGCTGGAAAACGATAGCGCAAACGCCAGCGTCCAGGCTGTGGAGGTGTGCTCGAAGGCCAGCGGTGCGTACAGTGCACCGACGACATAGATGACGGCAGCCGTCAGTGGAACCACCGTTGCCATGTGCAGCAGTGCCGAGCCCCATACGTAGACCGGTTTTAACTCATTGACCTTCAGCTTCAAACCGATCGTAAACAGCAGCAGCGTAATTCCGATATCGGCAACCGTTTGAAGCGACTCCAAATCACCCAATCCCAAGGCACTGGCAACAAAGCCTGCCATGAGGTATCCCATCAATGGCGGGTAACCAAGACTACGAAAACCGGCCCCTGCGATGAAGGCGAGAAGCAGAACAACTGGCTCCATATCGTTCTAGCTCCGATTGACGATAGTGTTTATCGCTGTCTTGGTATCAGGTCTTACTAGCGGTGCCAAGTCGGTGTGCTCGCTGTCTCTGTTGGTGATAAATCTGTTGGCGATAAAAAAGCATCAGCGAGTGTATTCCCCGCCGTGTTCGGTAGACCATTCCACAGGATTGTTTAAGAACCGTTCGACCTGTTCGTGAGTTTTTTCATCAAAGTGATTTGATGCCCGGCTCTCGGCCAATACATCCCACCAAGTTGCCAGGTAATGCAGCTTCAGACCGGCCTCTTCTAAGTGCTGCGGCGCGTCTTTAAAAATGTCGTAATAAAAAATCACCGAGGTGTGAGCCACGCTCGCACCCGCCTCACGTATGGCATTGGCAAAGTTGACCTTGGAGCCACCGTCAGTGGTCAAATCTTCAACCAGAAGCACTCGTTGACCTTCTTGTATATCGCCCTCTATGCGAGCATCACGACCAAACCCTTTTGGCTTTTTACGCACGTATTGCATCGGCAAATCCATGCGATCCGCGATCCAGGCGGCAAACGGTATACCCGCAGTCTCACCTCCGGCGATGGCATCGAATTGCTCAAAGCCTGCGTCACGGTACAAAGAGGCGACCGCAAAATCCATTAAGGTTCGACGTATCCGCGGGTACGAAATCAACTTTCGGCAGTCGATGTAAACCGGACTCTTTAAACCCGAGGTAAAGGTGTAAGGCTCATACGCACGAAAATGCACAGCGCTGATTTCGAGCAGCATGCGCGCGGTTAAACGCGCCATCTCGTCGCGTGGAATAAACGATTCGCTCATCAGTGGGATCTCTCTGCAACGCGCCAGTGCAAAGGCACGCCTGGGTCAAATACGGTGATGGACTCATCACCACAATCGATGGTGTTTGGAAACGTGACGGCCTCGGTTTCCCGCCGAAGGGTCAGTTTTTCACGATTCACCGATAAGCCATAAAAAGCCGGACCATTTAGTGAAACAAATTTCTCAAGCTGGTCCAGCGAGCCGTGTTGTTCGAATATCGTTGCCAGCACCGACAGCGTGTTCGGTGCATTAAAGACACCGGCGCAACCACAGTCACTCTCTTTGGTGTGTGTCAGGTGCGGTGCGCTGTCGGTGCCCAGAAAATAGCGGCTGTCGCCACTTACGGCCGCGGCCACCAATGCTTCCTGGTGTTCACGTCGCTTTAAAATGGGTAAACAATAATAATGCGGCCGAATCGCACCCACCAGCATATGGTTGCGATTGATCATCAGATGATGCGGCGTCAAGGTACAGGCCTGATAGCGATCTTGCGACATTACGTAGTCCACCCCTTGCGCTGTGGTGACGTGTTCGAGCACCACACGCAATTCGGGGAACTGCGCTCGAATCGGTGTTAGCACACGATCGATAAACACCGCCTCCCGATCAAAAATATCGACGTCTGCGTCGGTGACTTCCCCGTGCATACACAACACGATGTCCGCGCGTTGCATCGCCTCCAGAACGGGCCACACCGACTCGATGTGTTTGACCCCAGACGCAGAATTGGTGGTTGCCCCAGCGGGATACAGCTTGACCGCTTGTATGACGCCAGCAGCGGCGGCTGCGATCAGATCAGCCGCGTTGGTTTGTTCGGTAAGATACAACGTCATTAACGGTTCGAAGGACTTGGCAGGTTCCTCCAACCCGGCGCAGGCCTGTTTAATTTTGTCTCGGTAGCGGATCGCATCCGCCTGTGTTACCACTGGCGGCACCAAGTTCGGCATGATGATCGCGCGAGAGAAATCAGCCGCTGAATGTTCCAGCACGGCGTCCAGCACCGCGTCATCACGCAGGTGCAAATGCCAGTCATCGGGGCGAGTAAT
>CALFBL010000258.1 GCA_937951695.1 uncultured Granulosicoccaceae bacterium
GCTCTATCGGCCATCGTTCTGTTACTGATTCCCTTGGCGTTTCAATTGCCCAAAGGCGAAGGGGCCGCTGCGCGACTCGTCGTTGAACAAACCATTGGGGGCGCTTTATCCGAAGCCTTGCAGCATCGCGGGTTCGTCTTACTGACACTCGGGTTTTTTGTTTGCGGGTTTCACGTGGCTTTCATTACCGTGCATTTCCCACCCTACATTGCTTCCTTGGGTTTACCGCCGTCGATTGGGGCCTGGTCGATCTCATTAATCGGGCTGTTCAATATAGTGGGTTCGCTTGCAGCAGGCTTTATCGGCCAGCATATGAGCAAGAAGCAGGGGCTGAGCGCGATTTATCTACTCCGCGCCATCGCTATCGCAACGCTGCTGGTAGCACCGAAGACGGCCACCACCTTATTGGTGTTCGCCAGTGTGATGGGGATACTGTGGTTGTCCACGGTTCCCTTAACGACTGGCATCATCGCCCAAGTATTTGGTGTCCAATACATGGCCACCTTATTCGGCATTGTGTTTTTAAGCCATCAATTAGGCAGCTTTTCCGGGATATGGCTGGGCGGTTTTTTGTTTGAACTCACCGGAAACTACGACGCTGTCTGGTGGATGGCGGTGTTATTAGGCGTGGTTGCCGCGGCGCTGCATTGGCCAATTGACGAAAAACCGCTGGCGAGATTATCCCCAGCGGCTTAGTTCAAGTCTTGATATCGGTGAGAACAACTAACGGCCGTGCCAGTGTCGATATCGAGTCGTTGTCCCCGTTTGGGCGATTAGTTCGTCACATCAGCCGATCGACCTGCGCGTGAACCACTGGCCGATCGTGCGCGAATAGCGGCACCAGTGGTCACAGCGCCCCCGGTGTAGGGTTGGAAGTTAGAACCATCGGCACTGACTTCGAGTGCCAAGCCTGGAAATGCCACGTTCATCTCAGTCGCGCTGGCACCCGGGATTGGAATTCGGTACTGAATACCGGCGGCATCCAATTTATCAAGCTCTTTGGTGCCCAAGGCAGCGGCGAACGTTGCGTAATCATCGTTCAACGCGGCTTTGTCGACTAGGTTCGTCGAGCCCGAGTAAGTAACACCGGCTTGATAATCGTTCTCCCAACTGCCTTTGTGCCAAGCGCGTTCAGCTAACGCCAATAGGCGCGGGAAGATCATGAAATCGAACTGTTCGGGTGTGCGTACGGTTTCACTCCACAGCTGACCTTGCATACCGATAAAGCCCTGGTTGGCTACATCGCCTGTCGCCGTCCAGCTGTTGCCGTCTCGATCGACCGAGGTTTCCGCGTTTTGCGGTAAGTTCTCGGGGGCGAATGAAAAGACTTTTTTGGTATCGGTAAAACGCGTTGCCCAGTAATAGCCACGCTCTTTTGGATCGACTTCATAGGGGAAGTCGAAGTATAAAAAATCAGGCACGGCAATAATGGTTTCAAAGCCAAGATTTGAATACAGATTTGCCGAGTTGAAACCACCGGCCCAGACGATCTCCCAAAAACCCACACCTGCGCGGGTGGTGGCCAAATCGTCCGGTGACACTTCATAGCTGCCGTTATTAGACTCTTCGCGATAGATGTCCTGGTAAGCGTACAGTGCAGGAATGCCTGCGTTCGCCACAATTTCAGAGACACGTTCGATGAAATAAGGGGTGATGGCACCGCGATCGCTCACGCTGGGTTCGTTTTGAATCAATGCCGCGCACGCCGGGGATCGTTCCCAGGGAAGATCCGTCAAGCTTTGGTCGGTATCGCCTTTCCACGGTGTGGTCCCACCGGCGGACAGGTCTTCAAAGCCTGCGCCTTCCAATACGTTTTTGGCTTCATCGCCGCCCATGTGGAAGACCTCCAACTGCAGGCCTGCGTCGTCGTACATAGACGAGACTTCCGACACCACGGTGTTCAAGAAGTTATAAGTGCCGGGCACACAAGGATTGATGATGCCATCGTCGTAGTGCTGTACCGTCAAGTAGCGTGACGTGTCGTCCGGATCATCAATGCGCACGTTAATGTCGCTGGCGTCTCCAAGATTTGCTGCGCGTGCGCGCATCGCCACGACGGCGGCTCTTGCGTGGGCTGGCATATCGATTTCAGGAATGACGTCCACATGACGGACTTTGGCGTAGTTCAGCAGTTCGATAAATTGTGCACGGGTATAGAAACCTGTGCCTTGGTTGTTGGTGCCAGGGCCTGAGCCCAACTGAGGCATCAAGCCAAAGCGTTCGGTAACGTTGCCATCGTTGTCGAGCACAAACTGACGCCTTGCGCCCACATCGGTCAATTCCGGTAAGCCGGGAATTTCCAGTCTCCAGCCCTCGTCATCGGTAAGGTGCATATGCAGCTTGTTCATTTTGTACGCTGCCATTTGATCAACGAGTTTCTTTAATTGATCCAGCGAATGAAAGTTACGCGCGACATCGACGTGCATGCCACGAAAATCAAACCGCGGTGAATCGGTGATCGACACGAACGGTAAAGTGCCCACACCCGGTTGCACGAGCGACAGAACAGTTTGCGCACCGTAGAACAGATCTGCATCGGTGGGCCCACGAATAACAATGCCGCTGGCGTTGATGTCGAGGGTGTAGGTATTGGCAGCAATACCGGTATCGAGTTGCGTCACCACCGGCGTACTCGCTGCCGCACTCATAAACAGATTTGCCCGAGCCTGTACCGCTGCCGCCGAAGCTGCGGACAAATCCCCGGCCGAGAAATCCAGACCGTTGGCAATGGAAAGAGTGCCCACACCGGCCGTCAAGGAAGTTACGTTAGGCACCACACGCAGCTGTATGTCCTGTGCGCTTAATGTGCTCGCTGCATCGCTTACAGCTTCGTTGTTAGCAAATCGCGTAGACGAGGTGGCCAGCGGATTGGGTTCCTGGTCCCAGGCTTTCGCGTTCAGCCCACGGATCTCTACCGCATAGGTGTTTTCATCGGTTTCGCTGTCGGTGTTGGCAATCAGTTCAGCTTGGCCATTACCTTGTACCAACCAGAAGCGCGGCTGGAAGTCGGTCTCCATTAGGTAATTAAATTCGGTTATGAGTTTGATGCTGGCAACCCCGCCTGCGAAGGGCTCGAAGCTTGCCGCTGGGGTGATGTAGTTTAAATCCCCATTAACCAAAACCACGTTAAATTCATCACTGTCAACTCGCAGTACGCGGCGCACACTGTGAAAATAGATTCGCCAGTCATCGCCTGTGAGAACACCGTTAGCGTCTTTGATATGAATATTGGTCACGCTGCACGAGGCGAATGCTGCGCCGATCTCTTTACAGCTAACACCCGTATCACCGGAGTGATTTTCCACCGCTTCGATAACCACGCCCAACGGTTGCGGTAGAGCTGCTGCCTGATCACGCCCGATACGGGACACCAGCGGATCGTTCAACCCCGCCGCGGGACCAGTTGCTATCACGGTGCCTGCGTTGAGCAGATCGGCGGTATTGTCGGTGCTATCGCCTGATGTAACGGGAGCTGCGCCTGAACCCTCGCCGCCGCTATCGCCTGCGGTGCCACCGCCGGTATCGGTGCCTGAGTTGTCACCAGCGCCGGTATCGGAAGTGACGGTGCTGTCCGGATCGAGCCCGGAACCGGCTACCGGTGAATCGCTGCCATTACTACCGCTGCTGCCACCACAAGCGGATAGAATAGTGATCAGCAAAAGGCTCAGGGCAAACTGGAATGAACGGAACATAGCGTCTCGGAGTACTATTAAACGAACCCCATTATCCCCCTAGCGCAGGTGCGGATGTGGGGTAGTAATCACCTTGCAATGAGTCGTAGGCACTATTTTGACAGATATTAGAACTCCGACGACTTTCGACGTTGCTCGATTACTGCTGGTGAGCGCGATTTGGGGCCTATCGTTCCTTTGCATTGCCCTAGCCTTAGACAGCTTCACGCCCTTGGCGATTGCGGCTTGGCGTGTGATTCTCGCCACAATACTGGTGTTAGTGATCTGCAGGTTTAGAAAGGTTCCGCTTCCCCGGGGCCTGCGCGTCTGGGTATTGCTTGCTGTCATCGGGTTACTAAACAGTGCCGTGCCCTTCACACTGATCAGTTGGGGACAACAGACGGTAGACAGCGCAACCGCTGCGATTCTGGTTGCAACAACCCCGTTTACCACCTTGCTGCTGTCTCATTGGATGACGCGCGACGACACCATCAACCGCTACAAGCTTATCGGACTGGTATTGGGCTTCATAGGTGTTGTTACACTTCTGGGCCACGATGCTTTGTTCGGGCACGGCTCAGCGTGGGGGATGCTCATTATTCTGTTTGCCGCATCGTGCTACGCCTACTCGAGTATTCTTATCCGGCAGTTATCGCACTTAAGAAGTTTTGCCATCGTCGCAGGGTCTCTGTTGTGCAGTTGCCTCGTGTTGGTACCCGCGTTGCTCTGGACCAGCCCGCCGTGGCAGCAATCGGGCAGTTTGTCCGCCTGGGGAGCCATTTTTATCCTGTCCGCTGGTCCGACCGCGGCAGCCTATGTGCTGCGAGCGGAAATTGTGAAAATCAACGGCGCCGTATTTATGTCAAACGCAGGCTTTTTGATCCCGGTGTTCGCCGTACTCTGGGCGTGGCTGCTGCTCGGTGAATGGCCAGGTCCGGTTACCTGGCTCGCCATGGCGCTGATTCTGATAGGCGTCGGGGTAGGTCGTTACACCGGTCGTTACACGTCAATCACGCCTGCTTGATAAGATCGTTCGACGTCTGGCTAACCGTAAGGCTGCATAACCTCGGGTGCCATGACGTGTTTGTTGTTTGGCTAGGACCGAGCTTTTAACTTAAAACCGATTTGGAGATAAGACATCGTGACTGACGCAGTTTGGACTCAACCCATGCCGGAGACGCAATTTGATTTAATGAAACGCATCATCTCAGCGCCGAGCCCAGTTGGCTTGGAGTCGGCGTTGACGCTTGGCGTTTTAAAGCCCTACTTCGAAGAATTCATGCCGTCGGGCTGGGCCATGCATCAGCACACCGGCAACGCCAGTGTGGTCTGGGATTCTCACCCAGGCAAAGACGATATGTTCTCAGTCATGATCATCGGCCACGCGGATAAAATTCGTATGCAAGTGCGTAATATCGGATCCGATGGCAAAGTCTGGATTAACAGTGATTCGTTTCTACCCTGTACGTTAATCGGCCACGAAGTGACGTTGTACAGTGAAGACCCCGACCAGCCAGGTAAGTACCGCTCGTTGTCTGGCGGAACCGTCGAGGCGATGGGGGCCATTCATTTTTCCGACCCGGCTCAACGCACCGGTGACAAAGGCATCCGTCCGACGCAGTTGTATCTTGACTTACAAGTACACGGAGACAACAAGGCCGATCAAATCAAACGCCTGGGCGTCAAGCCAGGCGACACCTTATTGCTCAATAGGCCCATCAAGCGCGGCTTTAGCCCCGACACTTTTTTTGGCGCGTACCTCGATAACGGCTTAGGCTGCTTTGTCACCGCAGAACTGGCGCGATTGATAGTCGAGGCTGGCGGCACGAAAAACCTACGCTGTTTGTTTGCCATTGCTTCGCACGAGGAGATTGGCCGCTTTGGCAGTCGGGTGATTGCGGGCGTGCACAAGCCGGATGCAGTCATCGCGGTGGACGTAAACCACGACTATGTAGCAGCGCCAAATATTGGCGATCGAAAGATGCAGCGACTGACCATGGGCAAAGGCTTTACGTTAACCACTGGTGCCATTGTGAGTGAGCAATTAAATTCACGAATAAAAGTTGCCGCTAGGGAACACGATATACCGATGCAAATCGATGTCAGCGGGCGCGACACGGGAACCGACGGCATGGCAGGGGTACTCGCCAACATTGATTGTGCGGCAACCTCAGTCGGTTTCCCCACGCGCAACATGCACACCATCTCAGAGTCGGGCCATACAGGCGATGTTCTGGCGGCGATTTACGTGCTAAAAGAGACCATCCTTAGCATGGATAAGTCCAGCGACCTGAGAAACGAATTCAAAGCCTTACACCCACGTCTGGATGAAACCTCCCCGATCACCCATCAAGGCTTCGAAAAGCTTGGCGACAGTCATTCGTAATTAGTCGCGAAGGGTGGTAGATCGTTGAAAACGAGGAATCGGCCTTGGTGATCGCCGATTCCTCTTGCAATACTTCCGGCGATCGACTCGCAACAGTGGCGTGATCTATTTCTTCGCATGTGTTTGCGACGAAACGCTGTCTTGTATCGAGTCTGCGTAAGACTCATCCCCGGATGTGGTCCGAGCTTTGCAATTCGTCAGGATGGCGTCCCGGGAGGGAGTCGAACCCCCGACC
>CALFBL010000259.1 GCA_937951695.1 uncultured Granulosicoccaceae bacterium
AGCTTGAATCGCTTTCACATTTGTCGGCACTGACAGCCGTGGTGTTAAATATTAGTGACGATCACCTCGATCGTTATGACTCCATTGATCACTATGCGGCGACGAAACGATTGGTTTACCGACACGCCGCCCACTGTGTGATCAACGCCGATGATGCCCGAACGTATCCAAACGGTGACGAGACGTCTGAACCCTATCTGGCGTTTTCGCTGAATAGCGATTCTGATGCGCGCTTTAAAACCGCGATGGTCGGCGATGCGCTGGCACTAACAGTGGATGGCGAGAGTGTGCTGCTGGCGTCTGAACTCAGTGTACCGGGCCTGCATAACGTAGCCAACGCCTTGGCTGTGATGGCGTTGTTACACCCATTGAATCTTCCAGTCGAGGAAGTTAAGGCGGGGCTAGCAAGTTTTCGTGGGCTAAGCCACCGAACTGAGTTGGTCATCAACCACCGCGGTGTGCGTTGGTTTAACGACTCCAAAGGGACTAATGTAGACGCTTGCATCAAGGCCATCGAGGCCATGCCAGGGCCGGTGATTCTGATTGCCGGCGGGCAAGGCAAAGGAACAGACTTTACACCGCTTCGTCCGGTGGTGATTGCCCGGGTGAAAGCACTGGTGTTGATGGGTGAGGATGCACCGCAGCTGCATAGAGCTTTGGCTGGCACGGTTGATATTTACGACGTCGATTCGATGCCAGCCGCAGTTGCACGGGCGCACCAACTGGCGTTGCCCGAGGATGTGGTTTTGCTCTCGCCGGCCTGCGCCAGTTTTGACATGTTTGATAACTACATGGCGCGCGGAATAGCATTTCGTGAGTCGGTGGAGCAAATGGCCGCATGAGCACTATCGTTTCCAAAACGGCTACGGGTCGGCAAACGCCATCGACACTGGCCCCTGAAGTGCCGGTGCAAGGCTGGCTGGCTACCCATGCGCTACTGATTGTCCTGGTGGGCTTGAGCCTGTTTGGCTTGGTCATGATTGCCTCGGCGTCGATGCCTTATGCGGCTGAAACCTACGGTTCTCCGTTCTACATAATGGTGCGCCAACTGGTGTTTTTGCTGTTAAGCCTGTTGGTTGGTTTTGTGGTTTGTCAAATACCCATTGCTATCTGGGAGCGTGCAGCGTTACCGCTAATACTAGTCTCGCTGTTTTTCTTGGCATTGGTGCTGGTGCCCGGTATCGGCAAATTGGTCAACGGCAGTCGGCGCTGGCTGGACTTTGGACTCTTTACCGTTCAGGTATCAGAGGCTGTGAAGTTACTTATCATCGTCTACATGGCGGGGTATCTGGTGCGGCGCGGTGAGTTGGTGCGTGAATCGGTGCAAGGATTTCTACGACCCTTAGCGTTAATCGGTATCGCCAGCGTGCTGTTGTTACTCGAACCCGACTTTGGGGCCGCTTTCGTGATTGTTGTCACCTCGCTTGGCATGCTGTTTATCGCCGGCGCACGCTTGTCACAGTTTGCGTTAATGGCCGTAACGCTTGCTGCAATAGGTACCGCGGCCATTGCGTTTTCGCCTTATCGGATGCGACGCTTTGCAAGCTTTTTAGATCCTTTTTCCGATCCCTTTGACTCAGGCTTTCAGTTGACGCAGTCATTGATCGCCATTGGTAGTGGTGGCTTTAGCGGCTTAGGTCTGGGTGGCAGCGTACAGAAGCTGTTTTATCTGCCCGAAGCGCACACCGACTTCTTGTTTGCGGTGTTGTGCGAGGAGTTGGGGTTTCTCGGTGTAATCGCTGTGTTATCGGCTTACGGGTTTATTGTTTGGAGAAGTTTTCGGCTAGCGAAAAAGGCCGATGAAATGGGTTTTAGATTTGCCGGTTATCTGGCGCTGGGAATAGGTATCTGGATTGGCCTGCAAGCGTTCGTCAACATGGGTGTGAACATGGGTATTTTGCCCACAAAAGGCATCACCTTGCCGATGATGAGTTACGGTGGCAGTAGCGCGGTGGTGTTCGCCGTCGCCTTCGCCATCTTGCTTCGGGTTGAAAGTGAATTGAGTTGGCAGGAGCGCGCCGAGTTGTCTACCGGCAAGCCGTTTTCACGCAGTCATCAACGGGCTCGCGCATCATGAGGCGCTCAATCGCTCCTGTGGTCATAGCCGCTGGTGGTACCGGTGGGCATGTTTTCCCCGCTTTGGCTGTCGCGGATATCTTGCGAGAGCGCGGCATACCCGTTGTCTGGTTTGGAACGCGTCGCGGTCTTGAGGCCAGCGTGGTGCCCAACGCTGGTTATCCAATTCGATGGATACCGGTGGCGGGCCTGCGCGGGAAAAGTCTTTGGGCTCGCATTACGGGCCCAGTTCGATTGCTGGCTGCTATCGGGCAGAGTACATGGGGCTTGGCAAGGCTTAGGCCGCGAGCCGTATTGGGAATGGGTGGTTTTGTCACCGGGCCAGTCGGTGTTGCTGCAAAACTTACCGGGTGCCGGTTGGTGCTGCATGAACAAAACGCGGTTGCAGGATTTACCAATCGGGTCTTGAGTCGATTTGCTAGCATCGTGTTTAGTGCCATGCCTGATGTCTTCGCTAGCGCGCGTAACGCCATTGTTGTGGGCAACCCATTGCGAGATGAAATCGAATTTGCCGCGGATACAAAACACAAAATGGCGCATGGTGTAGTCGATACAGTTAACTTTGGCGACGGTAATAAACACGCAATAAATGATGCACATAGCGAATTGTCCAAGCACCAACCGATGAACAACGATGATCATGTTTTGCGCGTTCTAATTGTCGGCGGAAGTCAAGGTGCACAAGTGTTGAACAACGTTGTACCTGAAGTGATTAAAGGCATAAATTTTTCGATGAAAGTCGTGCATCAAACGGGTTTAAGCATGTACGAAACGGTTCAAGATCGTTATGCTTCACACACAAATGAAATACACGATGTAGATGTGCAAAAGTTTATTGAAAACATGAAAGATGCCTACCTTGAAGCGGACGTCGTCGTCTGTCGTTCGGGTGCCATGACTGTCTCAGAAATTGCTGCCATGTCGTTACCGTCGGTACTGGTTCCGTTTCCCTACGCCGTCGATGATCATCAAACAAAAAACGCAAAGTTTCTCGAAGCTGCAGGTGCAGCTGTGGTGTTGTCGCAAGACATTTTGTCGGTAGAGCGATTAACTCACGTGTTAACAGAGTTTCATTTTAATCGCGGTGAGTTAAGGGCTATGGGTACAGCGGCGAGGGGTTGTCATCGACCCAATGCAGCGCTCAAGATCGCCGATGCACTGGTTGGAAAATGCAGCAAAGTAATTTCTTCGAATCATGAGGTAAGTGCCTGATGGTTATAGATATTTCACCACTTGTGAAGAGCCAGATGCGTCGGGTTCGCACGATGCATTTTATCGGCATCGGCGGGGTTGGTATGGGCGGCATAGCTGAGGTTATGCACCACTTGGGTTTTACAGTCTCAGGCTCGGATTTAGGCACCAATGCGCTCACCCAACGACTCACCAATCTCGGTGTGTCTGTGATGCGCGGACACGCGGCAGAGAACGTGGAAAACGCCGATGTTATTGTTATCTC
>CALFBL010000260.1 GCA_937951695.1 uncultured Granulosicoccaceae bacterium
ACAAGCCAACCAGCCCAAGGGGTAACACTTAGAGATACAACGCTATGGCTGTGCTTAGAGTTCTCGCGCTGTCGTTCTAGGCGGCAGCTAAGGGCTCAAGGCAATGGCTTTAGAACACGATTCCCGTGCGGAAAGTAAACGATGCGGTATTGGCTGATGGGAGGATGCCGACGTTAAAACGGAATTTTTTAAGTTTCATC
This sequence comes from uncultured Granulosicoccaceae bacterium, assembly GCA_937951695.1. GTDB lineage: Bacteria > Pseudomonadota > Gammaproteobacteria > Granulosicoccales > Granulosicoccaceae > Granulosicoccus. The sequence goes on from CALFBL010000260.1 coordinate 201, forward strand.
GTAACGTTGGGCATCAGGATCGGAACAATGCCTTTGTATTTGAGCTTCACGGGTGTATCTTTATAACCATCCACCGCACCAACTGCAAACGCCGGTGTGAGCGTTAAAGCACCCATTCGAAAGTCACGTGTGGTGAAATTCAGTGCCAGAAATTTTGATGAGTGGTTAAAGCTGTTCTTGAGGAACCCGGCCATGATCTGACTGTGTTTGTGTGCCTGATAGGTGTAAGTCAGCCCTGGGTTGATTTCATTAAACTCTTTGGTGCCCTTTGAATACGATCGCTTCAAATGGAAAGAGAACAAGTTGAGGTCGACACCCATCTCACCACGCTTGCCTGCAGCTTGTGCCGTGGTGGTTGCGCCGACCAGGGTGGCCATAAAGAGTGATGCGGTGACAAGACTCAGGATGTTTTTCATTGTTATTCCCCTCGTGCATGGCCGATCGACTGGCCGGCTTTTGCGTTACTTTGCTTAACCGGTCTCGTTGCCGGCTTTTGCGTTACTTTGTGGTGTCAAAATGATGACGTGCACTGTAAGGGGAACGCTAAGTGCGGTCGTGGTCGTGGGTCTCACTTCGGTGCAAGTACCCCAGGGCGGGCTCGCAGGGGAAAAAGCGGGATGGTCAAAATAATGTCGTCCAGCCTGGATCGACTGTAAGATATTGATATTAAATGTTTTTGTGGCTGAACCGCACAGAGTTCTCAGGCAGGCTCGGGACGGGTTCGTCAGGCTGGAATCAGCCGTTGGAGCAGTAATTTCTGCTCAGGTTGCTATGCCCATCACAGGAAGTAAGCTCGATTATCGACTGGCGCCAGTGACCTCATTGGTGGTGATTGCTAACGATCCTGTCAGAGTGCGATGCACAGGGCACCGATCGGCTATCTCAAGCAAGCGCTCTCGCTGAGCCACTGAAAGCTCGCCAATCAGTTCGATGTCGCGATCGATTACATCCAGCTGGCAGGGTTTAGTTTCATCACTGCACTCTTCGCAATCTTCTACGTGCTGCCGTGAATGACGTAAGCGGATGCGCACATCGTCCAATGGCCATTCTTTTCGATCGGCGTACATACGTACGGTCATGGCGGTGCAGCTGCCCACTGATGCTAGCAAATGCTCGTACGGGTCAGGGCCAGAGTTTTTCCCTCCGAACCGCACCGGTTCATCGGCTTGCCATTGGTGGCTGTCGCTGAACACGTTGAGCTTAAATTTGTGATCGTTTTCGGCAACGAAGACTTCACCTTTGGAGACCTCGGGTCCTTTGGAGTTTTCATTTGGCAGGAATCGCGTGGCCCAGGAGGCGATGATGGACGCCACGTATTCTGAATCTTTTGCGCTCGACAATAAGTGATCCGCCTTACCGAGGCTGACAAAACTTTTCGGGTGCACCGCCGAGACATAGATACGCTCAGCTTCAGAAATGTTAACCGTTGCATCGATTGGCGAATGCATCACTAGTAAGTCTGCTTTCAGGCGATGGATCTCTTCCACCGAGGTGGCGCGGATGTCGTCAAGGAACTGCTTTTGAATCGTAAAAGCTCTGCCAGCAAGACTCACTTGCGCCTCACCGTCCCGCTCAATGGCTGCGATATCGGCCTCGAACTGATGCGCGACGTGTTTGGCATCGGCTGGGGAGCCAATGGTGACAACACCCTGACACTCGGGTACTTCCAACGCGGCTCGCAGCGTGGCGGTTCCGCCCAAGCTATGGCCGACCATGATTGAGGGCGCCTGATAATGCTCGCGTAGAAAATCCGCAGCCTTAACCAAGTCGCGCACATTAGAAGAGAAGTTGGTATCGGCAAAATCGCCGCTGCTGTGCCCCAGGCCGGTAAAGTCAAAACGCATGACACCAAACCCGCGTTTGACTAACTCGCGCGAAATTCTGGAGGCGGCAACGATGTCCTTACCGCAAGTAAAACAATGCGCAAACAGGGCGTAAGCTAGTGGGTCGCCGTCCGGCATTTCCACCAGCCCGGCAAGGGCGGCGTCGATGCCACCCGTGAAGGTAACTTTATCCCGTTGTGGCATATGTCTATCGCTTTCGAAATTTGCTTAAGTTGGAGTTTTATTGGGTCGAGCGTTGTTTTGTTGTTGCGGCAGCACCCGCTGCATCGATTTTCAGGGCTTGTTTAATCGATGGCAGTACGTGATCCACCAGCAATGGCTGCGCATCGGCTGAAGGGTGAATACCGTCGGACTGGAAATAGGCCCGATCGGCGACCAGCGGTTCCAGCATAAATGGCACCAACGCTGCTCCAGTAGTATCCGCTACTTTCTGAAAAATTTCAGCAAAGCGCCGAGTGTAGGCGGCGCCGTAATTGGTTGGGATCTGCATACCAAGAATTAATACTTCAGCCCCGCTCGCCTCACTGGCCTCAACCATCTCGGTGAGGTTCTCCCGCATCTTCTTTAATGAGTAACCGCGCAACCCGTCATTGCCGCCCAATTCGATCACGACCAGATCCGGATCAAAGCGCTCCAGCGCTTCTGGCAGCCGCGCCAGGCCGCCGCTGGTGGTGTCGCCGCTGATGCTGGCGTTTACAAAATTGATCTCATCGTCTGCGAGTGGCTGCAATTGCTCTTCAGCCATCTGAACCCAGCCATCCTCTTCGGCAAGCCCATACGCTGCGCTGATGCTGTCACCCACAACCAGGACGGTCGACGCCCAAACGGGCGCGACAAACAGCAGCGTAGCTAACAGGAATAAAGCTCGCATGGGTTTCACTTGTGCCATCGGTATTTGACCTTACTATGGTTGGACTTGGGATGTTTCAACTAGTTCTTATCGTAGCGTTCACTAGATTGTGGGGAAAACGATTGTGGCTGAGACTGAGCTTTGAACCTCGGCACTGCGTACCATAAGGTGTAAATCAACACTCTCGTCCAAACTGTAAACGTTTAATTGAACACCACTTATGAACCAGTCTGCAACCGCCGAACTCCCAACCGCTGCTCCGCTAGTGGTTACCGATATTGTGAAACGGGTGTCTGGGCCCAGTGGGGATATGACCATCCTTCATGGTGTCAGTATGGAGGCGCGGGCCGGTGAGGCGGTGGCCATCGTTGGTCCGTCCGGATCGGGTAAATCCACCCTGTTGGGTATTTTGGCGGGTCTTGATTCGCCGACTGAAGGGGCTGTGACCTTGCAGGGTCAATCGCTATCGGAATTGGATGAAGACGGGCGCGCGCAGCTGCGAGCGCAATACGTGGGCTTTGTATTCCAGTCGTTTCAGCTGCTGCCCGGGCTGTCAGCCTTAGAGAATGTCATGCTGCCTCTAGAACTGACTCAGCAGCAGAACATCAAGGAAAGGGCCATGGCGGCATTGGGCGAAGTGGGGCTGGTTGAACGCGCCTCGCATCATCCCCTACAACTGTCAGGTGGTGAGCAGCAGCGAGTAGCGGTTGCTCGAGCCTTTGTGTCAAAGCCGAGTTTGTTGTTTGCCGATGAGCCGACCGGAAATCTCGATAGCGTCACCGGAGATAAAATCGCGGAGCTCATGTTCGATATGCGAAAACAATCCAACGCAGCCTTGGTGTTGGTCACCCACGACGATGATCTAGCGGCCAGCTGCGATCGGCGATTTCGCATGTCCGATGGCCGGTTGAACGAACTATGACTCGAATTCAACAATTTGCTTTCGCGTTCAAAGCGCTGAGGCGAGACATGTCGGCGGGTGAATTGCGCGTGCTCGCGCTTGCCTTGGTGGTCGCGGTGGCGTCGGTGACTGCCGTTGGTTTCTTTACCGATCGCGTTGGTCGCGCCGTGGAGCGACAAGCCGCTGACGTGCTGGCGGCAGATCTTGTGGTCAGCTCCGGTTTTCCGGTGAACCCCGATTGGGTTGACGAGGCCGAAAATCGAAATCTGGACATCGCCTACCACACCCGGTTTCCCAGCGTGGTTATCAACGACGACGATGAATCGCAACTGGTGTCAGTGAAAGCCGTGTCGGAAGGCTACCCGCTGCGCGGCGCTTTGCGTCTAGCCACATTGGATGAGCCACTCGAGCGCGCCGATCTGGCAACGCCTGCCTCGGGGACGGCTTGGATAGATCCTGCGCTGCGCGACATACTGCAGTTGTCGCAAGGCTCGACGCTGGCGCTGGGGTCAAAAGATTTTAAAGTCAACCGCATCATCACCTTTGAACCGGATGCTGGCGAGAACGTGCTCGAATTAGCGCCGAGGGTGATGATCAACAGCGTGGACCTACCCGACTCTGATCTACTCACCGACGGCAGTCGTGCCCGATACAGTTTGTTGATGGCGGGTGAGAGCTCTGACATAGAAGGCATGAACGAATGGATGTCAGAAAACTACGCTTCGGAAGCTCGCATACAAGGTGTTCGGGATGGTGGGCGTCAGCTACAACGGGCGCTGGAGCGGGCGGAGCGTTTTCTGGGACTTGCCTCGGTGGTGACCGTGCTGTTGGCAGGCGCGGCCATCGCTCTAGCGGTGCGTCACTTTGCGTATTTGCAGGCCGATGCCAGTGCCGTGCTTCGAACCTTGGGGGCCAGTCGTGAAGACGTGATCGTCTGGTTGGTGATACGCCTGGCGGTGGTCGCGCTGATCGCCAGCGCGATAGGCGTGACCATCGGCTGGTTTGCGCAGCTGATGTTATCGGATCTACTTACCTCTTGGTTCAGTCTCGAATTGCCGGCACCCGGCATTCAGCCGCCGATTGTGGGCACCTTAACCGCGTTTATTACTTTGGCGGGGTTTGGTTTGCTACCCGTGATCAAAGCCGGGCAAGTGCCGGTTATACGGGTGCTGCAGCGTGATTATTCCGGCCTGCAAACCAGTTCGGTTGTGACAGCGGTGCTCGCGCTTTCCGCTACTTATCTGGTCGTCTGGTTATTGTCCGGGGATATGAAACTCAGCGCCATTGTGGTCTTGGGTGCGATGGCGATGCTCAGCGTGTTCGGGCTGTTCGGAAAGTTCATGATACGGGGCGTTCGCCGATTGGCGGGTGCACGCTTTCGGCTAAGCGTGGCAGGTCTTGAACGCCGGGCAGGGAGCAGTGTTGTGCAACTCTCGGCCTTTGCGATGGGCATCATGGCCTTGCTGCTGATTGCGATTGTGCGCGTCGACATACTGGCCGCTTGGGAGCGTAATCTGCCAGCCGATGCGCCCAACGTCTTTGTTGTCAACATACAACCCGATCAGGTGGAAAGATTTGGTGAACGTTTGCTTGAACAAGGCGTTGATAGCAACGGTTTCTTCCCCATGGTGAGAGGCCGGTTGGCGTCGGTTAATGGTGAGCCAATTGTGAAAGAGGTCATGACAGATCGTGAACAAAGAAGGGCAAGACGCGAATACAACTTGACTTACGCTAACGAATTACCGGCCGCGAATGAACTGACTGAAGGAGAATGGTGGTCGGCCGACGATCACGGCCGGTACCTGTCTGTTGAGCAGGAGTGGGCGAATGATTTTGGTTACAGCGTGGGTGACACCATGACCTTCAGAGTGGCAGGGGTTGAAACAACCGGGACGGTAAAAAATTTGCGTAAAGTGGATTGGGAATCGTTTCAAGTGAATTTTTTTGTCGTGGCCTCTCCTGCCATGCTGGAGGAGTCACCACAAACCTTTGTGTCGAGTTTCTTTATTGACGACGATGTTTCCCAAGCCACGTCGGGTTGGGCCAGAGAGTTTCCAGGCATTGCGACACTCGATATCGGTGCGATCATCTCGCGCATAAAAACATTGATGGACAGAGCGTCGTTAGCGGTGGAATACGTGTTCTTCTTTACGCTGCTCGCTGGAACGTGTGTGCTGTTGGCTGCGGTGCAAAGCAGCCAGGGCGAACGCATTCGCGAATCAGCATTACTGCGCGCACTGGGTGCCTCTCATCGACAGGTTCGGCATGCAGTGGTGACTGAATTTGCCATTCTCGGCACCATCGCTGGATTTCTTGCGGCGTCGTTTGCCACACTGATCGCTTGGGTACTTAGCCGTGAGGTGTTTGAACTACCGTTCTCGGTTAACCCAGAGCTGTGGGTCATTGGTGTGGTGGGAGGCGCGGTTGGCATCAGCATCGCAGGCTACCTCGCTACGCGACGGGTACTGCACACACCGCCGATTGTGGCGTTAAACCACGCGAACTGACGTGAGACATGCCTTCAGTCAGGATGAGGAGGTGCTGTCAACGCGCGAGGGTGCGTTGCAATTTTTGTCGGCTGGGTGCTCAGGCGATGAGCGTCAATTGCTCAAAACCGCGGTTGACGACTTCATGGCAATTCGTCACCAACCGTCGGTTTACCCCGATGCTGTAGCAGTCGCAGCGCAGCTAAAATGTATGCGCGCCGATGTGCCGACGCTGGTCGCAGCCCTCATGGGTACCGATGTGTCAGAGCGTTTTTATTCCAGTGACAATATCACGCTACGCTTTGGCGAAGAGTGTCGCAAGCTGGCTGACGAAGTACGTTGGTTTAATGCGCTGAGCGTTGGTGATTTTCAGAACGGAGCGGTGGGGCGGCTGGGGTCGCGGGATCAGGCAGAAATGCTGCGTCGAATGCTTCTGACTATCATTGAAGATACCCGCGCTGTGCTGGTGAAGTTAGCGTTTCGCACGCAACGGCTATATTGCTTGGTAAAAAACGGCGACGATGGGATCACGCCAGAAGCGGTAGAATTGGCGAAAGAAACCTTGAGCATTTACGCTCCTATCGCAAACCGGTTGGGTCTAGGGGAGTTGAAGTGGGAGCTTGAGGACATCGCGTTCAGAATTGTCGACCCTCACGCCTACAAGCGAGTTGCCAAAGCGTTGGAGGAGAACCGAGCCTCGCGTGAATCCTACATTGCCTCGTTTGTCGACACGCTAGAGACCAAGTTGAAAGACAATAACGTTAGCCAGGCTGCGGTTGTTGGCAGGCCCAAGCACATATTCAGTATCTGGAAAAAAATGCGCTCAAAACGCATTGAATTCTCCGACCTGTTTGATGTTCGAGCCGTGCGCATTCTAGTTGATGATGTGCAGCAGTGTTACAGCGCGCTGGGCGTTGTGCACAGCACGTGGCAACCGATTACCCGTGAGTTTGACGATTATATAGCGAACCCGAAAGAGAACGGTTACCAGTCGCTGCACACAGCGGTGATTGGGCCTGCTGGAAAAGCGGTGGAAGTACAGATTCGTACCCACACCATGAACGACCATGCTGAGAATGGCGTAGCAGCGCATTGGGCGTATAAAGAAGGTCGTAGTTTGGATATAAAACAACAACGCAATCTAAACGCGTTAAAACTATTGCTCGAAGAAACCGATGACGATCAAATTGTAGAAGGTTTGACCCAGCAACTCGATTCCAGCCGCGTCTATGTGTTTACCCCAAAAGGGGATGTGATCGATCTGATCACCGGCAGCACACCGCTGGATTTCGCGTATCATGTCCACTCAGAAATTGGTCATCGCTGTCGCGGTGCCAAGATCAATGGCAGCATTGTGCCGCTAACCTATCACTTGAAAAACGGTGACCAGGTTGAAGTGCTGACCACAAAGGAGCCCAGCCCCAGTCGAGACTGGTTAAACAAATCCAGCGGTTATCTCAACAGTTCGCGGGCGCGTTCCAAAGTGCGTTCCTGGTTTAACTCGCAAGACTATTCACAGCACGTGGCCGACGGACGAGTCATTCTCGATCGAGAACTTAAACGTTTAAACACAGCGAGCGTCTCGGTGGATGCTATCGCTCAGCGCCTCGGTTTCGACAAGCCGGTGGATCTTTACGCCAGCGTGGGACGAAACGATGTAACGATCTCGCAAGTTGCAGGGGCTTTGGATCAGTTAGCCGAACCGATCGAAAAGATGCCGGAGGTCGTTTCGCGAAAGCTACGGGCGCCGGCGAAAGAAGGAGGTGTGCAGGTCAGAGGCGTTGGCAATTTGCTTACTACCTTGGCAAGCTGTTGCCAGCCAGTGCCGTATGACAGTATCGTTGGCTTTATCACTCGTGGCAGTGGCGTCACGGTGCATCGGGAAGAATGCTCGAATATACTGAGCCTGCGCGACTTCGAACGCAAACGATTGATAGATGTTTCATGGGGTGACGACATCCAAGGTCAATACCGTGTAGAGATTCGCATTCTGGCCTTTGACCGGCAAGGGCTGTTGCGAGATGTGTCCACTACATTGGCGAATCACGATATTGACGTGGTGGAGGTGAACACCAAAAGTCATGAAATGGAGCAGAGTGCGGAAATGAAAATTACCCTGCACGTGTCCAGCATTGCCGATTTGACCGGTTTGATGGGCAGCGTGCGTCAATTGAGAAATGTGCTCTCGGTCGAGCGAATCGTCTAACACCCTTTTTCGTTATACTTGCTCAATGGCTGGAAATACCTTTGGCAAGCTGTTCACCTTAACCTCATTTGGCGAAAGCCACGGACCCGCATTGGGCGCGGTTGTAGATGGTTGCCCGCCCGGGTTACCGCTGAGCAGTACTGATTTGCAAATTGATCTGGACCGGCGCAAACCGGGCACCTCACGCTTCACCACACAGCGCCGAGAGAACGATGAGGTGGAGATACTGTCGGGAGTATTCGAGGGCGTCACCACCGGCACCCCGATTGGTTTAATCATCCGCAACGCGGATCAACGCTCACGCGATTACGATAAGATCAAGGATCAGTTTCGACCCGCCCACGCAGACTACACCTACCAGCAAAAATACGGCATTCGTGATTACCGCGGTGGCGGGCGATCCTCTGCTCGCGAAACCGCCATGCGAGTCGCCGCAGGCAGTGTCGCCAAGATCGCGCTGCAAAAACAGTTTGGCACCACCGTGTTCGGGTATCTCTCTCAGCTTGGGCCCATCAAGCTCGATACCGACAACTTCGATCGTCAGGCCATTGAGCACAACCCGTTTTTCTGGCCCAACGCCGATCAAGTGCCCGAGCTCGAAGATTACATGAAGCGTCTGGTAAAAGACGGCGATTCCATCGGCGCCAAGGTGGTCGTGGAAGCCCACGGTGTGCCTCCAGGATGGGGAGAACCTGTGTTTGATCGTCTCGATGCTGACATCGCCCACGCGCTCATGAGTATCAATGCGGTCAAGGGCGTGGACGTAGGTGCAGGATTTGATTCTGTTGCACAGCGCGGCACCGAACACCGGGACGAAATTACCCCAGAAGGGTTTTTATCCAACAACGCAGGTGGCGTGCTAGGCGGCATCTCGTCAGGTCAGCCTATCCGAGCCTCTCTGGCGTTGAAGCCCACCTCCAGTATTCGTCTGCCCGGCCAAAGCGTTGACACCCGTGGTAAGCCGATCGATCTGATAACCACCGGTCGCCACGACCCGTGTGTGGGCATTCGTGCCACCCCCATCGCGGAAGCCATGCTGGCATTGGTGTTAATTGATCACGCATTGCGCCAACGCGGCCAGAATGGTGCGGTAGAATGCGACACACCGATAATTCCAGCCGAAGCGTAACGAAAATCATGGCATACAAAGCCGAAGGCAAACTTCACAAGATCTTTCCCACCGAGCAAAAAACGGAGAAATTCTCGGCCAGGGAATTTGTTCTGGAAGTGCAGGATGGGCAATACCCACAGATGGTTAAGTTCCAACTGGTGCAAGAAAAGTGCGCTCTCATGGACGACTACAACGAAGGTGATCAGATCGAAGTCGATTTCGATTTGCGTGGCCGAGAGTGGAACGACAAGTATTTCACCAACCTCCAAGCCTGGCGCATAGGCACTGTCGGTGAAGGCGGTGGTGATCAAGGTGGTGGCCAAGCCGGCGGCTCATCCAATGCCGCGCAGGATTCCGATAAATACCCGCCCTCAGCAACGGATGCGAATGCGGATTTTGATGACGACATTCCGTTCTGA
>CALFBL010000261.1 GCA_937951695.1 uncultured Granulosicoccaceae bacterium
ATCCGGTCTCTGGCGCACTAGCAAAGGCAGCGGATTCAACGATCAAACCGCAGAGTAACAAGCACCGGTTTATCGAAATACGTGCGCGCTACGCAGGTTCGATAAACCGCGTTTTTTTATCGGATACTAAGGCACGGTCAAGTCCCAGAACGCTTGGACCAACGGGTTTTGCAGGCGCCGGCTCTGGGTGAATAAGCCTAGGTGATACGGTTCAAGCTCAGGTGTCACAGGCCAGATTTTTACTTTCGCCGACAACGGGCTGTTATCCAGTACGATCTTTGGCACCACTCCCACTCCCAAGCCCAGACTCACCATACTCACAATGGCTTCGTTGCCACTGGTCTGTGCGTAGATGCGTGGGGTAACCCGAATGGCCTTGAACCACTGATCGACCCGATCTCGCGCCAGCCCGCTTTCAGCCAAGATTAACGGTACCGGCTTCCAAGCTTCTTTATCTCGGGCGGGAACCCGCGCAGGAATTTCGGCGACGGCGTGTTCACGTGGGGCGATAAACACCAGCGGTGAAGATTGTAGAGGGCGAAATGCCAGTGTCCGAGGAATGACGGAAGGACGAGCGGCAATGGCAAAATCTTCGTCGCCGGCCAACACACGAGCGATGGCTAATTCCGGATTGCCGGTGTGCAGTTTGATGTCGATTCCGGGGTAAGCCGGACGCAATCGCCCGAGCAGATCGAACAAAATACTGATGCTGGCGGTTACTGAGCAATACAGACTGATTTCTCCTTCCAGAGAATCGGTGTCGGCGTGCAGCTGCTGGCGGATGGTTTGCCATGAATCCAGTGCGCTGCGCGCATACGACTCGAATAGCCGGCCTTCCGAGGTCAGGGTGACCGAGCGGTTGTCCCGGTCAAACAACCGCGTTCCGACCGCTTCTTCGAGCTGCCGGATGCTGCGCGACAGGGCCGAATGACTGACGTTAGCGGCCTCACTGGCCCGGCCAAAATGCAGGGTCTCGGTCAGTGCCAGAAATTGTTCGAGAAGACGCGGCGTCACAGAGTATTCAATGTTTCAATATTTGGGACATTGTATCCCGAATAGATCACTTTACGAAACATAGAAAATGCGTAAGACTGTGCCGGCTCGAACACAATCCGACTCACCCTAATCACGTCAGGAGCCTGTCATGGGAACCAACTATTTCAATTCCTTATCGCTGCGAGAGCAGTTGGAGCAGCTCGGTGAATGCCGATTCATGCACTTGGATGAATTCACCGACGGGGTGGATGCGCTCAAAGGTAAGAAAATGGTGGTCATTGGGTGCGGCGCTCAAGGCCTGAACCAGGGCTTGAACTTAAGAGACAGCGGTCTGGATGTGTCTTACGCCTTGCGTGAAGCGGCGATCTTGGAAAAGCGCCAATCGTGGAAGAACGCCACCGACAACGGCTTCACCGTTGGCACCTATGAAGAGCTGATTCCCACAGCGGATATCGTGTTGAATCTGACCCCCGACAAGCAGCACACGGCGGTCGTGACGGCTGTGATGCCTATGATGAAGAAGGGCTCGTGCCTGTCGTACTCGCACGGCTTTAACATCGTTGAAGAAGGGATGCAGGTTCGTGATGACATCACCGTGATCATGGTCGCGCCCAAGTGCCCGGGTTCGGAAGTGCGGGCAGAATACGTGCGTGGGTTTGGTGTTCCGACGTTGATCGCTGTGCACGAAAGCAACGACCCCAATGGCATAGGCTTGACACTTGCGAAAGCGTATGCGGTGGGCACTGGTGGTCATAAGGCGGGCGTTTTAATGTCCTCATTCGTGGCCGAAGTAAAGTCCGATCTAATGGGTGAACAAACCATCCTGTGCGGCATGTTGCAAACCGGTTCGCTGCTGTGCTTCGACAAGATGATCGAAGAGGGAATAGACGCAGGTTATGCGGCCAAGCTCATTCAATACGGTTGGGAGACCGTCACCGAAGCTTTAAAATACGGTGGCGTCACCAACATGATGGACCGGTTGTCGAACCCTGCAAAAATTAGAGCCTTCGAATTAGCCGAATCCATGAAAGACATCCTGCGTCCGTTGTACCACAAGCATCAGGACGACATCATGACTGGCCATTTCTCAGCCACCATGATGGCGGACTGGGCCAATGACGACAAAGAGCTGTTGGGTTGGCGCGCAGAGACTGCAGAAACTGCGTTTGAGAAAACCGCGCCAGGGGATGTCGAAATCAGTGAGCAGGAATACTTTGATCACGGCATATTGATGGTGGCCATGGTGAAGGCAGGCGTTGAGCTTGCGTTTGAAACGATGACCGATGCTGGGATCATTGCCGATTCGGCCTACTATGAATCGCTGCACGAAACGCCCTTGATCGCCAACACCATAGCGCGTAAGAAACTGCACGAAATGAATGCAACCATCTCCGACACTGCGGAATACGGTTGTTATCTGTACAACCACGCGTGTGTACCGCTGTTAGCAGACTTTATGAAGCCGTTGAAGAGCGATGTCATCGGCAAGGGCTTGCAACTCGATGATCTGGGTGTGGATAACGCGCGTCTAATTGAAGTCAATGCCGCCATTCGATACCACCCGGTTGAAGCCATTGGTAGTGAGCTTCGTGGTTACATGGCTGATATGAAGCGAATCGTCTGATGGTCGCGCCCGTTAAGATCGAAGTAGATCAACTCAGCGTTGATTTTGACGGGCGTTTTCAACTGCACAACATTAGCTGGCGTCTGGGCCCTGATGAGCACTGGTTGGTGGCAGGGCCTAACGGGGCAGGGAAGTCGGCGTTGGCGGCAGTTCTCAGCGGGGTGGGCGAGATCACCCGTGGTAGCATCACAGGCGTTCCTGCCCGGGTGGCGCTCGTCTCTTACGAGGCGCAAGCCTTGCTAATTGACGCTGAATTAAAGAAAGATGACGCCGATATTCTGGACGTCATCAGCGAGGGTACACCGGTTGCGGAGATCATCGATCAAGGCACTGTTGACAAGGCTCTCGCGGCTGAGCTGATTGAACAATTTGGGTTGACGCCTTTGTTAACCCGGGCGTTTCGCAAACTTTCCACGGGTGAGACCCGCAAAGTGATGCTGGTTCGAGCTCTCGCCAGTAAACCCGATTTACTGCTTCTGGATGAACCCTTCGATGGTCTGGATACGCATACACATGCGATGTTACTGCAGCATTTGCACGAGGTTGTGCGCACCACACCCACGGTTATAGTGCTAAACCGGATCGATGAAAGGCCCGATTTTGTCACCCACATTGCTTGGGTGGAGGCGGGCACGGTGGCGCAGTGCGTGGCGTGCCATGATACCAGTGCGATGGCCTTGTTAGATCAGCTACTGCATTTAAAGCTTGGGAAAATCGCGTTACCCGACCCGGATCCTATCGATCGTTTACCTGCATTGCACGCGACCGAGCCGCTGGTTCAAATCACCAACGCGTCAGTCAAATACGCCGATAACGTCGTGTTTGACGGATTATCGTGGACGATAAACGCCGGTGAGCACTGGCAATTGACCGGCCCCAACGGCAGCGGCAAAACTTGCCTATTGTCGCTGATTACCGGGGACCACCCGCAGTGCTATGTGAACGATATCCAGGTGTTTGGCTTTCAGCGCGGAAACGGTGAAAGCATCTGGGAAATCAAGCAATTTATCGGTTACGTCTCCACCCAATTGCAGTGGGAATACCGCGTGGGCACGAGTTTAAGAAACGTCATTGTGTCCGGGTTCTACGACAGTATCGGGCTCTACACCAAACCGAACGATACGCAGCTGGCCATTGCCAATGAATGGTTAGCGGTGTTAGGTATGCAGCATCGGGCGGACGAATCGTTCACCCAGCTTTCGCACGGCGATAAGCGTTTGTTGCTGATTGCACGCGCTATGGTGAAGCATCCGCCGTTATTGATTCTGGATGAGCCCTGCCTTGGGCTGGACGATATGAATCGGCGGCTGGTGCTGGCGCTAATCGAACGAATCAGCGCCAGCGGCAACACGACTGTGCTCTACGTTAACCATCACACCGAAGACAAAGTGATCGGTATAGAACGACAATTGGCGTTGGGGTAGGCGAGGTGTGTCACGTTGGTACATGTAAAGAATGTGCACTCACACTAGAGCTTTACCCAAGCGGAATTTTGCGCTGCGGACTCAACACACCCATTGATAAATGCCATGCCCGCCAGGCCTTCTTCAATCCCAGGCAACAACCCCATAGCACTGGTACGAGATGCGCCATTTTGAACAGCGTTAATGGCGTCGGCGGCTTCGGAGTAGAGCGTGGCAAACCCTTCCAGATAACCTTCCGGGTGGCCCGCGGGAATTCGAGACACAGCGTTAGCATTGTCGTTGGCGCCGGAACCTGAACGTGTCATTAATTGCTTAGGTTTTCCTTGCGCTGTGAACCAGAGGTAGTTGGGGTCTTCCTGGCACCATTCGATGCCCGCTTTGGTACCGAACACTCGCAACTTCAGTCCGTTCTCATTGCCCGGTGCTACCTGGCTGGACCACAACATCCCGCGAGCACCTCCCCCAAAACGCAACATGACGTGAGCGTTGTCATCGAGTGTGCGGCCTGAGCCAAAACTTTGCAGATCGGCGGCGAGTGTCTCAACGGTTAATCCGCTAACAAAACACGCTAGGTTGTGGGCGTGGGTACCGATATCGCCGATTGAGCCGCCTGCGCCTGAACGCGCCGGATCGGTTCGCCATTCAGCTTGCTTCAAGCCTTCCTTTTCCAATGAAGTAGTCAGCCAGTCTTGTGGATATTCGGCTTGCACGATGCGAATGTCGCCCAAGTCCCCGGCTTCAACCATCGCTTTGGCTTGACGGATCATCGGGTAGCCGGTGTAGTTGTGCGTGAGAATGAACAGAGCCTTGGAACCATCAACGGCGACCCTCATAGCCTGTGCCTCTTGCATCGTTGAGGTGAGGGGCTTGTCGCAGATGACGTGAATGCCGCGTTGCAAAAATTCTTTGGTGGCGGCGAAGTGCATGTGGTTTGGAGTGACAATGGACACCGCGTTTATGCCGTTGTCCAGCTTGGCTTCTTGCGTCGCCATTTGGTTAAAATCATCGTAGATGCGCGGCAAACCCAGTGCTTTGCCAGAGGCTCGCGATTTTTCCGCCGTGGATGACAAGGCGCCTGCAACCAGTTCGAACTGGTCGTCTATACGCGAGGCTATGCGGTGAACGCCGCCGATAAACGCATCGTTTCCACCACCGACCATACCCAGCTGTATTCGTTCTGATTGTGACATCAGCTTATCCCCAGCATCTTACGGTTGGCTGCGTCATCGGTACCGCCGTCAGCAAAGTCGTCAAAGGCACGTTCGGTAACCCGGATGATGTGCTCAGCAACGAACTTTGCGCCTTCTCGTGCGCCATCTTCAGGGTGTTTCAGGCAGCATTCCCATTCCACGACCGCCCAGCCGTCAAAGTCGTTGGCTGCCAGCTTGGAAAAGATAGCACCAAAATCAACCTGACCATCACCGAGTGAACGAAACCGTCCTGCTCGGTCTGTCCAACTTTGATAGCCTGAGTACACGCCTTGTCGGCCGGTTGGGTTGAACTCAGCGTCTTTAACATGAAACATCTTGATGCGATCTTTGTAGATGTCGATGTTGTCGAGATAATTCAAACACTGCAATACGTAGTGCGATGGGTCGTATAACATGTTGCAGCGTTCATGGTTGTTAACGCGTTCAAGGAACATCTCAAACGTCACCCCATCGTGCAAATCTTCACCCGGATGAATCTCATAACAGAGGTTGACATCATTCTCAGCGGCGTGATCGAGGATCGGACGCCAGCGAGACGCGAGCTCATCAAATGCCGTTTCAATTAAACCGGCAGGACGTTGTGGCCAGGGGTACACATAAGGCCAGGCCAGTGCACCGGAGAAGGTTGCATGGTTTTTGATGCCAAGGTTTGCCGATGCCGATATCGCTTTTTTTACCTGATCGACCGCCCAGAGCTGCCGTGCCTTGGGGTCGCCATGAACGCAAGGGTCGGCAAAGCCATCGAAGGCGCTGTCGTACGCTGGATGAACCGCAACCAGCTGGCCTTGCAGGTGGGTAGACAGTTCGGTTACCTCAACCCCGTTTTCCCGAGCTTGTCCTTTAAACTCATCGCAATAGGTTTTACTGCTCGCGGCTTTTTCAAGATCAAACAGACGTGCGTCCCAACTGGGCACCTGCACACCTTTATAGCCGCAGTCCGCCGCCCATCGGGTAATACTGTCCCAGCTGTTGAAAGGGGCGTCATCACCGGCAAATTGGGCCAGAAACAGCGCAGGGCCTTGGAGGTTTTTCATACGATTCTCTCTTCAATCAGTGAACGTTAACTCAGTAGGCCGATTCATCGCTCGACGTTATCAACTCGATAGAGCAAGGGCTAGACAAAGCGATTGACCAGGTTTTCCAACACTTCCTGCTGGCCTGATTTCGGCTGTGGATTGATACCGCCAGATTCCACCTTATTGGCAATAGTAGCAAGATCACTGTCGAGCAGTGACATGGCGTCTTTTGCGTCCCATCCAGCGTAGCGTTCAGCGCGCTTTGCCTCCAGCGTGCCGTCTTCTAACATGGCCGCGGCAGCCTTGAACCCACGCGCGCAGATATCCATGGCGCCGGCATGAGCTGCGATTAAATCGACTGGGTCGATCGATTGTCGACGTAATTTAGCATCGAAGTTAGTGCCGCCTGTGGTGAAACCACCGGCGCGCAACACCTCGTAATAAGCGAGGGCGACTTCGGGAACGTTGTTGGGGAATTGATCGGTATCCCAGCCCGATTGGTAATCGTTTCGGTTCATGTCAATTGAACCGAGAATGCCCAGCGACGAGGCCAAGGCCAACTCGTGTTCGAATGAATGACCGGCTAGAATCGCATGACCTTGTTCGATATTCATCTTCACCTCCCCTTCGAGGCCAAAGTCTTTCAGGAAGCCATACACCGTGGCAACGTCATAGTCGTATTGATGTTTGGATGGCTCTTGCGGTTTCGGTTCGACCAAGATGGCGCCGGCGAAACCGATCTTGTGTTTATATTCCACGACCATTTGCAGAAAGCGCCCCGCTTGAGCCCGCTCGCGTTTAAGGTCAGTGTTTAACAGGGTTTCATAACCTTCGCGGCCGCCCCACAATACGTAGTTTTGCCCTCCCAGTTTGTGGGTAGCGTCGAGACATGCCTTGACCGTCGCGGCAGACCAGGCAAATACGTCCGGATCGGGGTTGGTGGCAGCGCCGGACATAAATCTTTGATGTGTGAACAGGTTCGCCGT
>CALFBL010000262.1 GCA_937951695.1 uncultured Granulosicoccaceae bacterium
CACAAGCGGCATCGATATCGTCGCCCCGAGTTGTACGAGTGAGGGTCAGGATTCCCTTATTACTCAAGATAGACTGAAATCGTTCGACTCGCTCGCGGCTCGATCGTTCGTAGCCGGATGTTGGGAACGCATTGAACGGAATCAGATTCACTTTACCGGGAAAATTGCGCAATAACTTTGCCAGTGCGTAGGCCTCTGCCGGATTGTCATTAACGCCGTCGAGCATCACGTACTCAAACAACACGCTTTTCTTGCGAGTGCCGGACTTTACGTAACGCCAACACGCCGCCATTAGTTCATCAATGGGGTATTTTCGGTTGATTGGCACCAGCGCATCGCGCAGCTCATCGACCGGTGCGTGCAGCGATACGGCCAGCGATACATCAATCGCCTCGATTAATCGGTCCATTGCCGGTACTACTCCAGAAGTGCTCACCGTGGTTCGGCGTTTGGACAGGCCGTAACCCAGATCGTCCATCATCAGCGACAAGGAAGGAATCAAAGCCGACATGTTGAGCAAGGGCTCACCCATGCCCATCATCACAATGTTGGTGGTTTTCTGATCTTTGGTTCCAGGCCTAGCCGCCAGCAGAGCGTTCGCCAGCCAGACTTGCCCGATAATCTCATCAACCGATAAATTGCGCGCAAATCCCTGACGGGCGGTGGCGCAGAACGAGCAGTCCAGCGCGCAGCCGATCTGCGATGATACACACAGTGTGCCGCGATCGTTTTCCGGGATGTACACGGTCTCGATGCGATTGCCGTCGTGTAATTCGAACAACCATTTGCAGGTACCGTCTTTGGACCGGTGTTCCTCTGACACGCGCGGTAATTGCGTGGTGCACTGTTCGTGAAATTGTCGCCGAAGCGATTTCGAGATATCGGACATCCCGTCAAAATCCCGCACCCCGCGTGCGTACAGCCACTGCATCACTTGCTTGGCCCGATACGGCTTTTCGCCCAAACCGGCCAAGTATTCGCCCAGGCCCGTTCTATCGAATGAAAACAGGTTTACCGCTTGGTTGGCTGATGCGCTCACGAGGTGGGGTGGTATAACCGCTTAAATGCTGCGAATCTTATCGCGTGCGCGGGCAAACGCCGCCATCACCGAAGAAGAAATTGATCTCTTCAGCCGCCGTATCGGCAGCATCCGAACCGTGACAGGCGTTCTCGTCAATCGAGCTGGCGAATTGCCTGCGAACCGTGCCCTCAGCGGCTTCGGCCGGATTGGTTGCGCCCATCACGTCACGATGAGCGGCAATGGCATTCTCGCCTTCGAGCACCGAAACCATGACCGGGCCGGAGCTCATGAAAGAAACTAGGTCTTTATAGAACGGACGTTCCTTGTGCACTGCATAGAAAGCACCGGCCTGCTCATCAGAGAGGTGCATCATCTTTGCCGCCACAATTTTCAGGCCCGCTTTCTCAAACATGGCGTAGATATCGCCAATGTGGTTTTTGCTCACAGCATCGGGTTTGATGATCGAGAGTGTGTGTTCAACAGCCATTGTGGAATTTTCCGTGAAAGTTATCTAAGTTAACTCCCCATTCTAGCGTGTTTGGTGTATTCCCGCCTTCGCCTACCTCAGACGAACAGTCTTGATGTCCAAGGGTAAATGGGACGAGGTATCGAAGGCTGCTCCGGCTTCTGCGCCCGCCTTGGCGATGTCTCTGGCGCTTTTGAACTTATTGTACACCGCATGCATAGCCCCCAGCGCAAAACAAGCACCCGAGCCCACTGCCCAAAATCGAGTGTACTCATAGACTTCGCGCAAGGAATAGAGCGCAAAGATGCCGTTGGGATTAACAAACACCGCGTCAATTTGAGTGGTCTCGTAGGGGTCGTCCTCCTGATCCTTGGAATTGAGAAAATATTTCTCTTTTAGCACCGGGTGCAGCCGCAACAGCGAGTCAAACGCATCGTCGCGGGTGGAAAAGTCCGCTTTGGTCTCTGGGTCCCTGAACGCACGTTCGGCCACCAGCGTGTGAGCTGCACTGCCCACGATTCCCATGTGGGTCTTACCAAACGTCTGAATTTTGGTGTGGTGGCAGTCCAGCTCGGAACTGAGCCGGATATCGCCAAACGTGGTCAGAGTGTCGGCCGCGATACACGCACTATTGCCCTTACGGGCCACAACGATGGTGGACAAGTTGGTTCGCTCACTTTATCAGTTAAAACAGGACTGGGTCAGTTTCGCATGGACCCGACCGGCGCGTGGCGACCCGATGATGAAACCGCCGTGCATGCCCGGAAAAGGTGCGTGCGATGTCAGGGTTCTGGGTCCTCATCACCTAAGAGTGAGAGCTGATTGGCGGTGGCCGACTGATCCGGAGCCTGCTCCAGAACCTCGATCGCTTCGCGAAATTCGGACACATCGTCAAACGAGCGGTAGACCGAGGCAAATCGAATATAAGCCACTTGATCGAGCTTTCTCAGTTCATCCATGACCCATTCACCGAGTTGTCTGGCTGGGACCTCGCGTTCTCCGGCCACCAGCAGCCGATGTTTGACGCGCGCCACGGCCTCATCAATGGCCTCGACACTGACCGGACGCTTTTCCAGCGCCTTTTGAAATCCGCTGGAGAGCTTTTCGGCCGAAAACGGCTGACGGCTGTTGTCGGATTTAACGATCCTCGGCAAGTTCAGCTCCGCGGTTTCGTAGGAGGTGAAACGCTCTTCGCATTCAGTGCACTCGCGGCGGCGTCTGACTTTATCGTTGTCTCCCACCAATCGAGAGTCAACTACTCGCGTCTCGATGGCACCACAGAAAGGACAGCGCACGGGATTTTCCAGTCTCGGCAGAGGTGAAGTGGCGGAGGTTAACACATGGCGCTGTGATACCATTTATCCTTTTCTGAAAGTGTTTAAATTTAAGAGAGTGCACTTCAATGACTGAACCCAAACGTATAGCCGTAACCGGAGCAGCCGGTCAAATCTGTTACTCCATGCTATTCCGCATTGCCAGCGGCGATATCTTCGGACCCGATCAACCCGTGAGCCTGCAATTACTTGAAATCACACCGGCCTTGGGGTTATTGGAAGCGGTCAAAATGGAGCTCGACGATTGTGCGTTCCCGCTGCTGCACGAAGTGATCTGCACCGACGACCCGAAAGTGGCGTTAAAAGATGCGGATGCCGCTCTGTTTATCGGCGCCAAACCTCGCGGTCCGGGCATGGAACGTAAAGACCTGATCAGCGACAACGGCAAGATATTCAGTTCATTGGGCGCCATCTTGAACGAAGTCGGCAACCCAGAATGCAAAGTCGTGGTAGTGGGCAATCCAGCCAACACCAACGCCTACATCCTGCAAGCGAACGCACCCAGGATGAACCCGCGCAACATCACGGCCCTGACTCGTCTGGATCACAACCGCGCTATCTCGCAACTGGCGGAGAAGACCGGCGCTGCGATCGGCGACATCAAAAAGATGGTGATCTGGGGCAATCACTCAACCACTCAAGTGCCCGATATTTCCTGGACAACGGTGGCCGGTAAAAACGCATCGGATCTGGTCGACGCCGCTTGGGCGCACGATACATTTATTCCTAGCGTTGCCAAACGAGGGGCAGCGGTGATTGACGCCCGCGGCAGTTCCAGCGCCGCATCGGCAGCCAATGGAGTCGTCGATCATATGGCTAGTTGGATTCAAGGCACAGCGGACGGCGATTGGGTCAGCATGGCTGTACCCAGCGATGGCAGCTATGGCATCGACGAAGGGCTCATTTACTCCTTCCCTGTCACCTGTGAAAACGGGGAATACACCATCATCAGCGATCTGCAAGTCAGCGACATCATCCGTGAAAAGATGTTGGCTAGTCAGGCCGAATTAAACGAAGAGCGCGATACAGTTAAAGACTTGCTATCCTAGACGTAATCGGGCTAGTGGGTATGGTGTAACCCCCGAGCCCATTTTTTACCCTGCATTTTGTGCAGTGAGGGTTTCTTTTTTCTGCGCCGAAAGCGTCTTTTTTTTCTTCGCCGAAACTTTTCGCCAGACCCGCAGGCCAAGCAGCACCGCGAGCACCGCCGCATAGACCAATGGTTCGAGCTGAAACCCTTTTCTTAACCAGATGAAATGCAACACCGATGCGATGCCGGCGACGTAAACGAGCTTATGCAAGCTTGTCCAACGCTTGCCGAGCTGTCGCATCATCCCCTTGGTCGACGTGATCGCTAGCGCTGTCATAATAATCAGAGCGACAAAACCTGCGATGATATAGGTGCGCTTGTAGAGATCATCAGTTATGGCTGCGATGTCCAACTGCTGGTCGAGCACCGTATAGGTCAGAAAATGCAGTGCCACATAAAAGTACGCCAATAGCCCAACCATGCGCCGAAATCGGATCGGTGTCGTGGATTTTGTCGCCCAGCGCAGCGGCGTCAGTGCCAGCCCGATGATCAGCAACCGAAGTGCCATCTCACCGGTTTGATTGGTGATAAATTCAATCGGATTCGGCCCCGAAGTGCCAGTGGCGACAGCCCACCCGATGTAGATCGCAGGGATGGTGCCAAGCACAAACACCACTACCTTCAAAGAAGATACCCGCGTCCAGGAAGCCGCCATCAGAAGAACTTTTTCAGATCCATATCCGAGTACAGATCGGCCACTTCATCGGCGTAGCCATTCAGATAAAGAGTATCGCTCTTGGAAGCGAACAGCGCCGATAAACCACCGGCCGAACCCATCAACTTTCGCTCTTTCGCCTGACTCCAACGCGGGTGATTCACATTCGGATTAACGTTACTGAAAAACCCGTATTCAGACGGTGACGACAAATTCCAGCTAGTCGGCGGCTGATCTTCGGTAAAGCTGATTTTGACGATCGATTTAATGCCCTTAAAGCCGTACTTCCAAGGAACGACCACTCGCAAAGGCGCGCCGTTCTGGTTGGGGATAACGTTGCCATACATGCCGATGGCGATGAAAGTCAATGGGTGCATCGCTTCATCAATTCGCAGCCCTTCCACATACGGCCAATCCAGCACACGACTGCGCATGCCGGGAAGTTTTTGATCACCCACGGTTTGGAACGCCACATACTTGGCTTTGCTGTTGGGCTTAAAACGCTTTAATAAATCCCCTAACCCAAACCCATCCCAGGGAATGACCATTGACCACGCCTCAACGCAGCGATGACGGTACACACGCTCTTCTATCGCATGCGGCTTGATAATGTCTTCATACGTGAAGATACCGGGCGCATCACATTCACCATCGACCGTGATACTCCATGGATCGGTTTTCAGGAAACCAGCGTTTTTTACTGGATCGCCCTTGTCGGTACCGAGCTCGTAAAAATTGTTGTAGGTGGTTGCTGTCTCTTCCGAGGTTTGCTCCCCATCCACTGTGTAATCGGATTTCGTCACCGGCATGGATAGAGGCGACGCCGCCGCCAACGCTTCAGAGCCAATGGCACCGGTAATGCCTGCAGCCGCAGCTGCCTGTAAAACACGTCGGCGCTTGCGGAACACGGACTCATCGGTAATTTCGCTGGAACGAATTCCCGCAACTTTCATCCAATCACGCATTTTGAGCAGTTCCCGATAGTAACGATTGCTTGAGATCTCGGTGAGTATAGACGTCCAACCGAGCTGTAAATTCCCGATATTTCGGCAAGGTTTCATCAAGAAACGAGCCATTGGCCACATTACCTCACAAATTTGCAGGTACCGAAGTCGCTTGGCGCGATTCCTGAATTGACCCCATCAATTGCTACCTAAAGCGCAAATTCAGGGCCCTTCGTCAAAGTGGATGTCGTCAACCTCACCCAAACCGAATCTAAAGCCAGCCGGCGACGTCGGGACCAGCATGAAAACTGGCACCGCGCGCTGGAATGGGCCCATCGTCGTGGCGATATCCTGGTGCACCCGCATTCCCCCATGGCCATTGCCGACATCCTTACCCAGAGCGATGCCCGACTGGATTTGGTGCCTGACGCGATCGGTCTTCCCGATGTGCAAGCGAGCGACAATATCGCACCCATGCGGCGTACCAAGCCGCCCAAAAAACGCCGCCTCAAAGCCAATTTACTGACCCGACACAGTCAGGAAGAGCTTTACGATCTTTGTAAGGAGGTGCAGGTGATGAACGCGTTGGTAAAGCAGCCCGGTGAACACCGTCTATACGTCGCCGCAGGATTCATCCAGTCGCAAAATTCAACAGGACTGAGCTTATCTGCCCCTTTGTTGCTGTTCCCCGCTATTTTATCGCGCAAAACCGGAGACGACATTGACGAAGAGCGTCGCTATGAACTGCGCATGGAGACGGGCACGCCTGACATCAACCTGGAATTGGTGGACGTCATCGCCGATCGATGGAACCTTCGCCTACCCGAATACAACACCGAGGAATCATTGGCAAATTGGTATGCTGGCGTAGCCGAAGCGATACAGGGTAGCGATGAGCTTACCCTGAGCTTCGATATTGCAGTCGGCACCGCCACACCACCCAAACACATTACAGCGCTCGCCGATGGCACGCCCTGGCTCCCCGACTTGCCAGAACACTTTGATGCGCCGTTGGCGATGAGCATCGCCGAAAATCTTGATCTTGAACAGCTCACCGTTGTGATGCAGTTGATCGGTCAGCCAGGCAAGCAAAAGGCAGATTGGGTCGCTGCCGAGGCGGCCAACGACATCAACACCCCGATCGCTGAAATCCACCAACTGGCCAGACGGTTATCCGAGGTCGGTCTTGAGCGTGTGCAGTTTCGTCATTTGGACGATTTGCCCACGCGCTTGCACGAATGGGCCGATTGCGTGCGTGACGCGATGAAGAACGCCGCCTTGGCAAATTTGGGCGATACCGGATCCTTGACCGCGCTGCAGTTCGTGCGCTTTTCATCCATGGTTGAACTCATCGATCGTGAACCCAAGGAATTCAAACAGTACCTGCACCCGCATCTGGCTTACCAGTCCACACGCATGCTATTACGCCGTGCTCACCATCAGGCCCGACTGATCGAGCAAGAACTGCAGGATCTGCAAAATTACTTTCATCTCGAACGCATCCCGTCAAAAAAGCAGTTGCTTAGCCTCATTGAAGAGCTCGGCGGACATAATGTCAGTGAACCCGATGTCGTAGACGCGGATTACTTCAACGCGCGTCGACAGTTTATGGAATTCAGTGTCGACAAGCCAGCGAACCTGACCGTCGAACATCGCAGGCTGCTCAGTCAGCTGGCTAAGGTCCTGCGTTTTCGCGAGCTGTTTGTCACCAATTCAGAATACCGTCAGGCCTTGGGTCCCGGGTATCGAGGTTTACAAACAAACTGGTCTGAGCTGGAGTCCATGATTCAATACGCCATTGAGATTTCGGATCACTTAGAGTCTGAATCGGTGGCAGCATCGTTTCTCTCGCACTGGACTCAATCGCGTACTCTGTATGTCGATGGTTTTGAGAATCTGCAGACAGCAGCTGATGCGCTGCGCAAACTCCTGCGCGTGGTGGGTACTTCGCATCGACACACGCAACTGGGCAAACTGGTCACCAACGCCACGTTATTGGCTGATAATCTGCAAGGCTGGCGAGCCCCCGAGCTCGACTTAAGCGCCTTTAGCACCAAGTCCGCATCGGATGTGCTTTCCTGCTTTTCCGGCACGCACCACACCGACACGCAGACCGAGGCCGCTGTGGCTCAAACCGAGCATCGCATCCGCCAACATCTGTTGCGTCGGGAAACTCGACCCGAAGCGATCGTCGATACCATCACCTGGCTGCTGCAGGCAAGCGAAACCGCCACTCGCCATTCATTGAACATCGACGCCATAGTTAATCGCCTAAACATTGCCTAAACATTGCCTAAACATCGCCTAAACATCGCCTGAACGGTCCGTTTAACAGTGCCTGATGTAAAACGCACACAACGAAGTAGAAGACAACACACAAAGTTCGGTATGATGCTATTGGTTCGCGAAAGACCGATTCTGGACAGGCGCGTTGCGATGGAAACGACACGAAAAGGCTTAATTGGTGTGACTACTTCACAGGCCGATACGCCACGGGCCAGCCAGTGAGCACTCGACTTCTCAGTGT
>CALFBL010000263.1 GCA_937951695.1 uncultured Granulosicoccaceae bacterium
GGCTCACCCGTGAGCTCAGTCAGATCGGGTTCGAAGCCCAGCGTGAAGATACTCCTGGGCATCCAATGGTCATTGCCAAGGGTGGTGACGGCAACCATCATTTTCTCTTCTACGGGCACTATGACGTGCAACCGGTTGATCCGCTGTCGTTATGGAACAGCAACCCTTTCGATCCAAAAAAAGAAAGCACCGACGCAGGTTTCGTGATTCGTGCCCGCGGCGCGGCAGACGACAAAGGTCAGTTGATGACTTTCGTTGAAGCCTGTCGGGCTTTTCAACAAGTCAACGGTCGTTTACCAGCGAAACTGACGCTGTTCTTTGAAGGCGAAGAAGAAAGCGGCTCGCCGTCTTTAGTGCCTTACATGAAAGCCAATAAGGATCGATTGAAAGCCGATATGGCGATGGTCTGCGACACCGGCATGTGGGACGCTAACACGCCCGCAATATCAACCATGTTGCGCGGTATGGTCAGCGGTGAAGTCACCATTACGGGCCCCGATCGCGATTTGCATTCTGGCATGTACGGTGGGCCGGCACGTAACCCAATTCGAGTACTAACAAAAATTCTGGCAGAGCTACATGATGACGATGGACGCATCACACTGCCCGACTTTTACGATGGCGTCGATCCGTTGCCGGCCGATATCAAAGCGCAATGGCATTCGTTGAACCACGACGATACCGCCTTCTTAAAAGAGGTTGGCCTATCGCTGCCAGCGGGTGAAACCGACATGTCGGTGCTGGAGCAAATCTGGGCACGTCCGAGCTGTGACATCAATGGCATCGACGGTGGTTACACCGGCGAAGGCTTTAAAACTGTACTGCCATCCAAGGCCAAAGCCAAGATCAGTTTTCGTCTAGTTGGGCGACAGGATCCTGCTGCTATTGAAGAAGCCTTCAAGGAATTTGTCACCAGCCGATTGCCAGAAGACTGCACCGCTACCTTCATTTTAAAAAACGGCGCTGGGGCGACCGTGATGCCGGTGGATGCACCCGAGTTTGGCAAAGCACATCAAGCCTTGAGTGATGAGTGGCCCAACCCAGCTGTCTATGCTGGATGCGGTGGATCCATCCCGGTCGTTGGACACATCAAGGAGATTCTTGATATGGACAGTTTACTTATTGGGTTTGGATTGGATGATGACGCAATACATTCACCCAACGAGAAGTACAGCCTCACCAGTTTTCACAAGGGAATTCGCAGCTGGGCACGCGTGCTCGACGCTTTGGCGTAAGAGCTGCCAAGTGTCTTGCGCTCCCAACCGAGCAGTCATTCCTACCTCATGCCTGCAAGGTTCTACCGCCGGTATCGACACCTAAGCCGATTAAGACTGTGCTTTGTGACGAGTAACGGCTTCGTTAATCATCCGTGCAGCCTCATCTGGCCCACCCCAGCCCTGGATTTTTACCCATTTTCCAGGCTCAAGATCTTTGTAGTGTTCAAAGAAGTGCTCGATTTGCTTTAACGTAATTTCCGGCAAATCAGTATGAGACTTTATGTCTACATAGCGCGCACTGATTGCAGAAGAGGGTACGGCGATTATTTTTTCATCCTGACCACCGTCATCTTCCATTTGAAGTACACCGATCGGCCGGCAATTCATTACCGCCCCAGGAACCACTGGGCGGGTGCTTGCGACGACGACGTCAATTGGGTCCCCATCGTCTGACAAGGTATGTGGCACAAAACCGTAGTTGCCAGGGTAGCGCATTGGTGTGTACAAAAAACGGTCAACAAACAGCGCGTTAGACTCTTTGTCCAACTCATATTTGATGGGTTCGCCGCCCACCGGGACTTCGACGATCACATTGATATCTTCAGGCGGTTTGTCGCCTGCTGGAATTTTATCGATTAGCATTTCGGAGGTCTGTACAAATAATTGAAAACGGAAGTAAGGCTACCTTAGAACAACATCGAAACAACAGCAATAACCGCACCGATCCTAAGCGCTCACCACCTTGCTCTAATTCAGGCCGGACTTCAGTTCCGCGGCCTGCTCATCGGACAAAAGTGTCGCCACAGCGCCGTGCTTGAAACCAGAGCCTCGGGCATTGAATATGCCGGGCAACGCAATTTCGTTATCTTTTAAAGACTTACAGACTGCAGCAATGGAGCGACTACCCCGCGCTGTGAGCTTTCCTTTCAGGATGCGCACTTTCTCCCCGGGTAGCACTTCAGACTCTTCAGACGTCGTGACCTCGACCACTTCGTCCACGCTCGCAATCCAACGAATACCTTCCGCGCTTGCGCCAATGATCTCGTCACCACTGACAATTGTTGCAAAATCTTTTGCACCCGCTTGATTATCGCAAGCCTCAGAAGTGACAACAGCGAGGCCACGGATCACTCCGTGTTCAACCGTTTCCACTTTCTGTGCAGTATTCAGGCACAACACAAATGTGCTCATTTTTTCCCAGAGATCAAACCATCGTTGACCTCCAGTCTAAAGGAACAGAACCGGATTAACAAGCGCGTAGGTTCCTGTCGTAACCGTTGCTCACAAACTAACCAACGTTCAGTTAGACAGTAACCAAGCACTGTGTAATCGACAAGAAGGCATTACGTTCGCACGATCTACTGTTCGCTTAACCGCCTGAAGTAGTCAGCCGCAGTCTCGGATATCGAGCCGCGCGCCCCCAACCCCGATGTCGTCGTCTCGGCTGTCTCACTCGACTGCAGCGCCAACTCCAGCAATTCGACCTGTCTTAAAGCCTCGATGTATTGCTCTTCGATGCGTTGAGAATTAATACCGGTGTCAGAGCGCCTGATCTGATCGGTGGACAGTTGCAGCGAGGCCAAGTCTTCAGCGGAGAAGCCCAGCTCGGACAGCGTGTCAATGACACCCTCCAGTGCTTCCGCGGTATCGGCGGCATCACCGCCTTGCCCAATTCGGATCTGAGCACCGGCAGCCGATGGCTGCTGACCGGAACTGGCCTGGCCAAAACCCTGTTGCCTTCCGCCTTGACCCTCGCCTTGACCTTCGCCTTGACCTTCGCCTTGACCTTCGCCTTGACCTTCGCCTTGACCTTCGCCTTGACCCTCGCCTTGACCTTCGCCTTGACCCTCGCCTTGACCCTCGCCTTGACCCTCGCCTTGACCCTCGCCTTGACCCTCGCCTTGACCCTCGCCTTGACCCTCGCCTTGACCCTCGCCTTGACCCTCGCCTT
>CALFBL010000264.1 GCA_937951695.1 uncultured Granulosicoccaceae bacterium
GGTACCACTTCAGTGCGGTGTTGTTTGGCAATGCAACGCACTATCGAACAACACGACTGTGGGAAGAAAAAACAATGATGTATATGAGCACTGCACTTGACAGAAACAGAAAGGTAGTGCTCTAATCCCAAGTATTGTGTCCCCAAGTTGGGAAGTGCAGGTTTGGTAATAGTGGAGTTTAAGACCGAAAATGCGGCATGGTATAGTATGCAGTAGGGGGGAGGGCGGGTACTGCACCGTGTATAATACCTGGTACATGTAATTTTGTTGTCAAAGTCAGCAGAGCCGCCTCGTGCAATGTGTACTTTGCTATTCAAATTGGATGCAGATATAGTCTAGACGTAACATTTGTATGATGTGTATTTTTGCTATTGATGGAGGGGTGATGGGGGAGAGCGGCGTGGCTGGATCCGCGTCGACTGCGAGGTTATGGTTCGGTCGTACTGGATTATCGCTTTAATGATCGGTTTCAGTCTTTAGTGCAATTTGATATTCGCAGTGCAGCGTTTGACAGTGAGTTAACCGAATTAGGCAATGTTGGTGGACAGCTACACATCGGCTTAAGAGCATCGCTCGCCCGCCAGCATCGGTTCGAGCTGAGTTTCAGCGAAGATATCCTTGCGGACACCGCACCCGATATTGGGGTACGGCTTGCGTATACCTTCGTTCCCTAGCTGACTCTGTGTGCTTTTTTGCTACTCAAACATCACGGCAAAAACGTCATCGTAGTTTTCAGCGTAGTGGATCTCGATGCCCTCGGTGATGTACTCTGGCAATTCATCCGTGTCGCGGCGATTGGCTTCTGGCAGCAACACTTCATCCAGGCCAAGACGTCGGGCGGCGATCATCTTTTCACGTATCCCCCCCACCGGAAGCACTTCGCCCGTCAGCGTCATCTCGCCGGTCATGGCAATGGTTTCGCGAATCGGTACGTCCAGAGCCAGCGACAACAGGGCCGTTGTCATCGTAACGCCCGCGCTCGGACCATCCTTGGGTGTGGCACCTTCGGGTACGTGTAAGTGGATAAAGTTTTTCATAAACCACTCGTCTTCAACGCCATAGTATTCGGCGTTGGTGGTGACGTAGCTGTGCGCGATCTGCGCACTTTCGTTCATGACCTTACCCAGCTGGCCCGTCAGCTTTAGACCGCGATCGCGGCTGTGCACAGACGTTGCTTCTATCGGTAAGGTCGCCCCCCCCATGGCGGTCCAGGCACGGCCGGTAACAACCCCCACACCACCGAGCTGGCGTTCCAGACGAAACGTCGGTTCACCAACCCAGTCAATTAGATTTTTCGGTGTGATGGATATTTTTTTAGTACCGCTCAGCAATTGCACAATGGCTTTGCGTAGTATTCGGTGCAGCAACTTTTCAAGATTTCGAACCCCCGCTTCCCGAGCGTAGCCGTCTACCAGCAGGCGCAGCGCTGAGTCAGAAATTCGCACTTGGCTCTTCTTGACTTTATTGCGAGTGAGCAGTCGAGGCCACAAGTGTGCTCGTGCGATGTCCACCTTTTCTTCAGTGAGGTATCCGGCTAGGCGAATGATGTCCATACGATCGAGGAGTGGGCGAGGGATGCTGTCGAGCTGGTTGGCGGTGCACACAAACAGAACCTTGGATAAATCGATCCTCAAGTCGAGGTAATGATCGAGAAATTCGCTGTTCTGTTCCGGATCGAGCACCTCGAGCATCGCGGACGCAGGATCGCCTTGATACGAGCTACCCATCTTGTCGATCTCATCGAGCATGATCACTGGGTTACTGACTTCGACGTCTTTCAACGCTTGCACCAATTTCCCCGGCATGGCCCCAATGTAGGTGCGACGGTGGCCTTTTATTTCAGCTTCGTCGCGCATGCCTCCCACGCTGAAGCGATAGAACTTTCGTCCCAGGCATTCGGCGATGGATTTACCGATGGAGGTTTTTCCCACCCCCGGTGGGCCAACGAACAGCAATATCGATCCGGCAACTTCGCCGCGAAAGACCCCCATCGCCAGAAACTCAAGAATTCGTTCCTTAATGTCTTCCAACGCTGCGTGATCACGATCTAGCACGTCCCGTGCGGCGTCCAGCTCCAATTGGTCGTCGGAGTGAACCCCCCACGGCACCGAGCTTAGCCAATCGACGTAGTTTCGGGTTACCCCGTATTCCGGTGAACCGGTTTCCAGAATGCCCATCTTGTTGATTTCATCGTCGAAGCGTTTTTGCACGTGCGCTGGTGGATTTTTTGTCGCCATACGTTCCCGGAACGTATCGATGTCGGACGTTTTGTCGTCTTTGGCAATACCGAGTTCACGTTGAATAACTTTCAGCTCTTCGCGCAGGAAAAATTCTCGCTGATGCTTATTCATTTTTTGTTCGACTTCCGAGCGTATTTCGCT
The DNA here is from genome assembly GCA_937951695.1 of uncultured Granulosicoccaceae bacterium. Classification (GTDB taxonomy): domain Bacteria; phylum Pseudomonadota; class Gammaproteobacteria; order Granulosicoccales; family Granulosicoccaceae; genus Granulosicoccus. Next base: position 2,382 of record CALFBL010000264.1, read on the forward strand.
CTGCAATCGCGCCACTTCCAGCTCTCGTTGCAACAACACCAACACGCTTTGCATGCGTTCCTGCAAGGGCACCGTCGCTAGAATATTTTGCAGCTCGTTGCCGGGGGCCGTGGTAATGGCGGCGGCAAAATCGGCCAGCGGTGAAGGGTCGTTAAGATTGAAGTGGTTTAAAAAGTTCTTCAGCTCTTCGTTGTATAGCGGGTTCAGAGGGATGAGTTCCTTGATCGCCTGAATCAACGCCATGGCATAGGCTTTTATTTCCTTGGTCTTGGTCACAGTTTCCACCGGATAGGTGGCGTCGGCTTTGAACGGGGCTGACTGATTAAGCCAATTGGTGATCTGGAAACGCTGTAAGCCTTGCGCGATAAACTGAATTTTGCCGTTGTTCAACACCACGTTATGTAAGCGCACCACGCAGCCTATGGAGCTGAAGTCTTCGGTATCCACCGAATCGGTGTGTTCCTGTTCACCCGCATAGACCAGTCCGATTAACGGTTCATCCATTTTTTCCAGCAGTTTAAAAGTCGATTCCCAAGGGGCTTCGTCCACTACCAGTGGCTGGACCTGTGCCGGGAAAAAAGGCCTTTCAAAGATCGGCAACAACAACAACCGTTCCGGCAAATTATGGTGCGGCACCACCAATTCGGTACCCGAATCAGATTGCTCTCTGAGTTCGGATTCATCACTCTCACTGATCAGTTCGATGTCGGAGTCGTCAGCCATAAAGGTGCGCCTGTTGCTGTTTTTCATTAAGTCGAATATGCAAAGATATGCCAACTGAGCTTGTTTTCAACCCCTACTTCAGCATCTCTCGCAAGCTGGCAAGCGCGTCGGTGCCTGCCTGACGGTTGCGTTCTTCACTATTAGAACCCAAGTCGCCAATGGTGACGATATCTTCGGGTGGAATGTCGGCAATAAACCGGCTCTGTTCGGTCACTGAGGATTCCCCGTATTTTTGTCGGCTGCGGCAGCGCGTCAACGTCAGCTGATGACGCGCTCGAGTCATACCAACGTACATCAGGCGTCGCTCTTCTTCAATAGCCTCGTCCTCGAGGCTGTTTTTATGAGGCAGAAGATCCTCTTCCATTCCTACCATATAGACCTGTGAGAACTCCAGACCTTTGGCAGCGTGCAAGGTGAGCATATTTACCGCGTTTAAGGGTTTGCCATCGTCCTGGTGGCTAAGCATGTCATGCAGTGATAGTCGGTTAACGACCTCTGCCAGCGTTCGATCCTGTTGGTCTTCATCGACCAGCAAGCGGCCCATCCAGTCCATCAACTCGTCCATATTGGCCAGCATCCTCTCGGCGTGTTTGGGGGTATCGGCGCTGGTGTCTAACCAGTCCCGGTAGTTGATGTCTTCAAAGACGCCTTTCACCACATCGAGCGGGTCCCCGCGTGTCGCGTTGTCGCCTTGCAAGGTGAGCCAGTTAACAAACGATTGCACACGGGCAAGTGGTTTTCCGGAGAGTACCGTTTCCAATCCGATTTCGTGACTGGCCGCGAACAGACTGCAGTTACGGCTGCGCGCGTATTCGCCAAGCTTCATTACGGTGTTTGGGCCGATCTCCCGGCGTGGGGTGTTTATCACGCGCAAAAAAGCGGTGTCATCGTCGGAGTTCACCAATAGTTTCAGATAGGCCAGCATATCCTTGACTTCCGTCTTGTCAAAAAATGAGCTTCCCCCCGAAATTTGATACGGAATGTTTTTCTCGCGCATCGCCTTTTCAAAATGGCGCGATTGGAAATTACTGCGATACAAAATCGCGAAGTCGGAAAAATCACATTTCTTTTGGTACTGACGCATCAGAATTTGCCCAGCAACCCAGTCGGCTTCATCCAGGCCGTGTCGACACACGCTCAAACAGATTTCATCACCTATGCCCAGATCACTCCACAGCTTCTTTTCAAACAAGTGTGGGTTCAGGCTGATGACCGCATTGGCGGCGCGCAATATGCGTTGTGTTGAGCGGTAGTTTTGCTCTAGTTTGATAACGCGTAAATTGGGGAAGTCGTCTTTCAGGGTTACCAGCCCATCGGGTCTGGCTCCGCGCCATGAATAGATGGATTGATCGTCGTCGCCGACCACGGTTAAAGCGCCGAAACGGTCCATGAGCATACGCATCAACGCGTATTGGGCTTCGTTGGTGTCCTGGTATTCGTCTACCAATAAATGTCGCACGCGCCCTTGCCATTGGCTGCGTTGTTCTTCGTCGTCGCGCAATACTTGAACCGGCAGGTTAATCAGATCATCAAAGTCGACCGAATTGCACGAACGCAGCCAGCGCTCGTAGTCACGCAAGAGCAGCGCAGCAGCGCGTGCCTGATCGCTATCGGCGGTATCCAACGCTTGTTTGGGTGATAGAAAACTACTCTTCCATGCCGATATCATGTTCTGCGCGGTGCGCTCTTCGAGTGGAGAATTCTGCTCGCGGATGAGCTCCTTCAGTATCGAGATGGCATCGGATTGATCCAAAATGGTAAAGCCTTTGCGCAATCCAGCCGGCTCGGGACATTGACGCAGGATGTCCAGGCCTAAGCGGTGAAACGTGGACACCGTTAATTGCCGGACCAACTGCTTGCCTAATTTTTTCGACAACCGCGCCTTCATCTCCTGTGCCGCTTTGTTGGTGAAGGTCACCGCTATAATCGAGCGCGGACTGTACTGTTTTTTATCAATCAGATACGCAATTTTTTCTGTGATAACACCGGTTTTTCCGCTACCCGCACCGGCTAAAACCAGTAGCGGTGTGTCGGTGTGTTTAACGGCGGCGAATTGTTGAGGATTGAGTGCCATGAACGGGTTGTGCTGAATCGGAAGCTCAGTCTAGCCGAGCCCGTGCGTCAGGTTCCATCCATCAACGCCGTATACTTGTGCGCATGAACAGCATTGACATGAGCCGGGCTCGCCAAGCCGCGATGGCCGCAGCCGACGCCGCACAAGCGATCATCGAAACCTATCAACGTCAGAACAATTGGACGGTGAGTTACAAGTCTGACCAATCGCCTGTGACGGACGTGGACGTCGCCTGTGAGAAAGTCATCCACGAGGTGCTGACCCGAGACTATCCTCAAGCGGCCTTTTACGGCGAAGAGACCGGTCGGCATGAAGCCATGACATCGATCTCTAGTTCGGGTGAGGGCGGTGAGCCCGTTGACGCGATCTGGCTGATCGACCCGATTGATGGCACCAAGAGCTTTATCCGCGAGATGCGCTACTTCTCCACTCAGATTGCCCTGGAGGTGCAGGGGGAACTGGTGTTGGGAGTCTCCAATGCACCCGCCTACGGCGAGCGATTGCTGGCCGTGGCCGCCACAGAATCTGCTTTGGGTGTGGGCAGTTCGCCCGGGGTCTGGATAAACGGCGCCGCTGTTAAGACAAGCCCTGTCGCAACGCTTGATGAGACCTTTCTATCAACCGGGAATCTAACCCGGTTGGCGCAACACGCCGAGCGATGGCAGGCGCTGGGTGAGATTATCCAGCGCGTCAGGCGGGTGCGCGGCTACGGCGATTTTTGCCACTATCATCAGCTGTGCGCTGGACAATGCGATCTGGTAATCGAATCCGATGTCAATATTTTGGACATTGCCGCTCTGAGCGTTGGTGTCAGGGCCGCTGGTGGGGTCATCACTGACTTGGAAGGTGGCGCTATCAATCAGGCGTCTACATCGGTGTTGGCGGCCGCCACCGCAAAATTGCACGCTGACGTTTTGCAGCGACTCAATTAAGATCTAGCTCATGCGCATTCCTTATTACAAACCAGGTCGACGCAGCGTTCTGTTTTCGCTAATCTTATTGCTTGCGCTGGTGCTGCTCGTGTTGACCGGGCTGGGCGTGTTTCGTCTGTACTTCGATTTTAATTGGACTGGCGCAACGCCCGACTCAGGGCAACTGTTTTCGTTGGGCATCCGAGGCGGTAATTCGTTTAACATTTTCTCCGACGAGCTGAGCTACGTGTTTTGGCTGACGCTGCTGCTGATGGTGATGCTGTGTTTGCTGATGCCGGCATTTCGGCTCATCGGTGGATCGCTGCTGGCGGTTGCCTGTGCAATCGGTGTGGTTGCCTTGTACTGGCGCGACACGGCCTTGAACCCGCATGTGCCGCTGGAGTTCCAGCTACTGACCTTGAGTGTGTTGTTCGCGGTCTACGTGTTGATGATGTATTTTGCGGAAGTGCGCGATAGCAAACAGTTTGCGCAGTTACTGAGCCAGTACGTTCTGCCAGAGCTGGCCGCAGCGTACAGTCGAGATCCGGACAGTCTGGGGCTCACGGGGGACGAGCGTGAGCTGAGCGTTTTGTTCTGTGATGTCGTCGGGTTCTCTGCGATCATTGAACAACTTGAGCCCACTCGGGTGCCGGATTGGCTGAACGGATTTTTTAATCTGGTCAGTAGAATTATTGTGCGTCACGAGGGCACGATCGATAAATACATGGGCGACAGCGTCATGGCCGTTTGGGGTGCACCGCAACGTTCGAAATCCCACGCCTACGATGCTTTGCAGGCGGCCACAGACATGTGCGAAGAACTGGCTGCACTAAACAAGCGGTTCGTGGCGCAGGGTCTGCCTACCATGCGCATCGGGATTGGCGTCAGTACGGGCTTGGCGACAGTGGGAACCTTTGGGTCGGAATACCGGATGGATTACACCGTGGTGGGCGACACGGTAAACGTGGCCCGTCGGCTGGAAGAACAAACTCGAAAGTATCATGTGCCGGTGGTGGTGTCGGATACAACGGCTGAGGCTTTACCCGATATGGTGTTTCGCGAGCTCGATACCGTTGTGGTAAAAGGACGACAGAAACCGGTCACCATGTATCAGCCGATGGGTTTAAAAACGCGGGCTGATGAAACGCTGTTGGAGAATCTGGAGTTACACAGGCAGGCCATGGCCGCCAGTAAAGCGCGCGACTGGCCACTGGCGAGAAAGTTGTTCGGTGAGCTGCAAGTGTCTTTTGGTCCGACCAACATGTACGCTTTGTATCTGCGCGGAATCGACGCACAGACCGCTGCGCGTTGATCCTTATCTACTTGGCAATACCCGACCCGGCTGGCGGCGGCTTGACGGTATGATCCATCGGCCACACCACGTCTGTAGCGCCACATCGTTTAGCCGTCTGCGCGGTCTTTGTGTTGCGCTCCCAGCGTTGGCCATTGAAATGCTCCTGCGGGCGAAAATTGGTTTTGTATTCCATCTTACGACAGCTGTCTACCCAATAGCCCATGTATAAGTAGGGCAGCGACATCAGGTTACAGAGATCGATCTGCTGGAGGATGCAAAAACGACCCAGTGCGCGTCGGCGCAGTGAGGGGTCGAAAAAAGTGTACACGGCGGACAGACCGTTCGTGGTGGAATCGGTGACTGCCACAGCCACCAGTTCATCCCCATCACGCACTTCGACAAACAGCGTCTCTCCCCACGGGTTGAGTAAAAATCGCTCAAAATCGCTGGGTTCGGGGTTGTCCATACCACCGTCCGTGTGGCGCTCTCTCAGGTAGCGTTTGTACAGCTCGAAATATTCATCATTGTACTGAGCGGGTTGAAAATTGACCGTCAGGTCCGAATTCAGCTTTTGGTTGCGCTT
>CALFBL010000265.1 GCA_937951695.1 uncultured Granulosicoccaceae bacterium
GACGCCCGTTGAGCATATCAAACGCAAACTCTCTCGCCACTACCGCCGACATATGTTGATCTCCCGCAACCACGGTTTCGATCGCTTGCAACATCTCGCTGGCGTCACAACCCTTGGTGATGTAGCCGCGCACACCAGCAACCAGCAGCGAGCGAACGTCCTCGTTCTCCAGCTTACCAGCCAGCACCACAACCGGAAGGTCGCTGTGCATGGCAAGCAGTTTTCGACAGGCTTCGATACCGTCCATACCGGGCAACACAAGATCCATCACAACCGCACCAAATTTACGATTGGTGGCAAGCTCCACGGCTTGTTCGCCGCTACTGGCTTCGGTGATCGTACCGATAATGGGATGGTCTTCGAGTAACCGGCGCATGCCCGTAAGCACGAGCTTGTGGTCGTCTACTATTAAAAGGTCAAGGCTTTCGGCGTTTCGCATCGCATTGCTGTTCATGTCATTAGCTTCCGTGTTAATGACGTGTTGCAGCACGTCCTACTGCATGTACATACTGTCTGCATCATTGTATAGTCGGATCAGGATACTGGGTACATCAATTCAAAATCAAGTCAGGCAAACACGCCTTACATCTCTATCAGCGCCGAACCCCAGGTAAAACCACCGCCAAACGCTTCGATCAACACCTTGTCGCCCGTAATGATGTCACCCCGGCGCACCGCCGTGTCGAGCGCCAGCGGAATTGAAGCAGCTGACGTGTTGCCGTGCTCACCTACCGTGAGAACCACCCGGTCCATCGACATGCCCAGTTTTTTCGCTGTGGCGGCGATAATTCGTTGGTTCGCTTGATGCGGCACCAGCCAGTCTACATCGGTCTTGGCGAGATTGTTAGCCTCCAGTGCCTCATCCACCACTTCCCCCATCTTGCGAACCGCCATTTTAAACACCTCGCTACCCTCCATTTCCACGTATGCGCGCCCTTCCTGGACCGCGGCGTAGTTGTTGGATACACCACTGGGCACGTGCAATAGTGCAGAATAATCCCCATTCGAATGCAGGTGCGTGGACAGGATGCCAGGCTTGTCCCTAGCTTCGAGCACCACAGCCCCGGCGCCATCGCCGAACAACACGCAGGTGTTACGATCGGTCCAGTCCAGAATTCGGGAAAACGTCTCAGCACCGACCACCAGCGCTTTTTGGGAGGATCCGGTGGCGATAAATTTTTCGGCTACCGCTAGGGCGTAGACAAATCCGGTACACACCGCTTGAACGTCAAAGGCCGGCCCACCCTGGCAGCCGAGCCGGCTCTGCAACAAACAGGCAGTGCTCGGGAAGATTTGATCCGCAGTGGTGGTGGCCAGCACAATCAGATCGATTTCGCTGGAATCTATGCCAGCGGCATCGATAGCTTGACGGGCAGCGAGTTCGGCAAGATCCAGAGTAAACTCGTCATCGGCTGCAATGTGACGCTGACGAATACCGGTACGGCTCTGAATCCATTCGTCCGAGGTATCAACGATGTTCGCCATGTCCGCGTTGGTGAGGATTTTTTTCGGTAAATAACTACCGGTGCCGATGATCGATGCGTGACTGGCCATAGTTAAAGACAACTGGATTGAGAAGACTCAGACTCGGATCGCGCTAGCTAGTACAGGCTACCTTGGCATCCAGCCGCGAACGTATCATATCGGGCACACCCAACGCTATTTCCAACAGTGCGATATCAATTGCGTTAGCGAACGCCAACTGATCAGCACTGCCGTGGCTTTTTATCACCACCCCCTGCAGACCCAACAGACTGGCGCCGTTGTAGCGTCGAGGATCGATACGATCGCCAAACGATTGCAGGATAGGTCGGGCAAAGAAACCCACTAGATTGTTCCACACTGACGCTTTGAACTCTTGCTTCAGGGAATGCGACACAAGCCGCGCGACTCCCTCGCTGGTTTTCAGCGACACGTTACCAACAAATCCATCACACACCACCACATCCACTTTATCCGTGTAGATATCGGTACCTTCAACGAAGCCGATGTAGTTGAGGCTACTGTCTATCAGCAATGGGGCCGCCTCTTTCACCTGCTCGTTGCCTTTCGTCGCTTCGGAACCGATGTTCAACAAACCGATTTTCGGGGAGGCGATACCGTCAACCGCTTCGGTAAGAATAGAGCCCATAGTGGCGAACTGAAACAAATGCTGCGCCGTGCAGTCGACGTTGGCACCCAAATCCAGCATATGCGTGTGACCACCGATGGCAGGCAAAGTGGTGGAGATGGCGGGACGGTCAATACCGGGCACCGTTTTCAGCACAAATTTGCTGATTGCCATCAAGGCGCCGGTGTTTCCAGCACTGACACACGCTGCTGCTCCGCCCTCTTTCACCAAGTTGATGGCAAGGCGCATCGACGACTGCTTTTTGTTGCGGATCGCCACGGCAGGCGAGTCGTCCATCGTCACAACCTCGGTGGCGGGCACGACCGTAACCAGCCCATCAGCAATGGGATCGGATTTAAGGCTTGCCTCAATGGCGTCGGCATCACCCACCAACAGCAGATGAACATCCTGTCGACGGGCAAGTACACGACGCACGCCACCCATGATCACGGGCAGGCCTCCGTCGCCACTCATAACATCAATGGCGACGACGTGCTTTGCAGAGGGACTATCGAGCCCTGACATGGCGTTGGCCAACATCGAGGGCTTGTTCAGCATTGGCGCTAAATATTGCGCGCACTACCACCTTACTCGTCGTCGTCCTCGTCGATCTCTTCAACGTTCTGCACGACTTGCTTGCCACGATAGAAACCGTCAGCGGTCACGTGGTGGCGACGGTGCAATTCACCCGTGGTGGGATCGGTAGACAAAGTCGCACCTTTCAAACTGTCGTGTGAACGACGCATGCCACGACGTGATGGCGTTTTACGGCTTTTCTGAACGGCCATTGTTTCGGTTCTCTCAAATTCGGTCCCAACGGTTGTAAACGTCAGGACAGTTTTAAATCTTTCAACACACCGAATGGATTCGGTTTCTCGTCGGTCGCAGACCCTTGCACTCTGCCAAAACTTTGCTCACCCGGCACACACGACGCATCGTCTTCGTGTTTCGGAATATCCGGAAGCGCCAGCAACGCATCGTCTTCCAGCAAGCCAACCAAGTGCAGTTGCCCGTCCTCATCAAGCACTATCGGATCAAGCGCCTTGGGTAAGGCATCCGCTTCAGCCTGGGTGGACACACAGACCAGCTCGAAATCCACCGCGATAGCCTTTACAAACGGCTCCACGCAACGCTGACATTGCAACACCGCATCGAATGCCAGCGAACCTCGAATCACACTCTGATTCTTTCGCTGATTGACCGAAAACGTCGAAGTCAGAACCCCGTCGGCATTGAGCAGTTGCTCAGACAAACGCGGAAACTGGGTGATCGGCAGTTCGGCTTCAAAGCGGGCCGCTTCTCGCGCCAGAGCATCCGGATTGAATCGGCTAGGAGCACGCTTAACCATAACCCACCAATAGTAAGGGATGTAAGTCAAACAAGCAAGTTGTCCGGCAGAATAAACCCTCACGGATCGTCCAGAAAACAACTCGATTAACGCTGCAAATTCAATAATTTACGCAGTTTCGCCTAAAAACCACCGCCCATTACCTCACCGCTCGCATAAGTGCTGCGCACGCACCCCACACGCAGCTGCGACAATGCGGTTATGAACCCCATCAAGCCAGCCATCGTCCTCGCCTCCACATCGCGCTATCGGGCAACACTGCTACAGCGCCTGAACCTGCCGTTTCAGACCCAATCGCCAGACGTCGACGAGGCCCACGTGGCTGGCGAGACACCAGCCGATCGGGCCGCCCGGCTGGCACGAGACAAAGCCTGCGCGCTGGCCGGCGAACATCCAGATTCCCTACTCATCGGTTCCGATCAGGTGGCAGCGTTCGGCAATGAGGTGTTCGATAAACCCGGCACGGTCGAAAAAGCGGTGCACGCTCTGATGGCGCTGCGCGGTCAACGGGTTGATTTCCACACCGCGCTGTGCGTGTATCGGTCGGCGACTCCATCGGGCGTACCTCATCAAACCTGCGTCGAACACACAGACCTAACCACCGTGGTGCTGAGACCAGACCTGACGCTTGAGGAAATCACCCGCTATGTCGACACCGATCAACCGCTGGACTGCGCTGGCGCGTTCAAAGTTGAAACTTGCGGCATTGCGTTGTTTGATGCCGTGCACACCAGTGACCCCACAGCGCTCATCGGACTGCCGTTAATCGCGGTGGCTAGAGCCCTGCGCGGGTTTGGCGTGAGGGTGCCGTGACTAAACCCAGGAAAGCAAACCTAAATTCAACGCCGCGTGCAACATCGTACACGCCATGATGCCAGCGATCACATCGTCGATCATGATGCCAAAGCCGCCGCGCACCTTATTGTCGATAATGCCAATCGGCCACGGTTTGACGATATCAAAGAAGCGGAACAACGCGAATGCCAACACCACGGTGCTCAGCGATCGTGGCACCGCCAGCATCGCAATAAAAAAACCCACCCACTCGTCCCAGACAATTGCACCGTGATCGTGCACGCCCAACGCCTCGGTGCAATGATTACAGAATCGCACCCCGGCAAAAAACGTCAGCAGGATCAGCAGCACCTGACCGATGACGTCTGGCGGTAACAGCAGAGCCAACGGCACGGCAGCCAAACTGCCAAAGGTACCCGGCGCTACCGCGACCAGCCCGGAACCCGCGCCCAATGCGAGAAAATTCCACGGATGTTTTAAAAAAATCTCGCGCGGCTCTGGCAGGTGTCCCGCTCGACCCTCGTCCATCGAGGGGGGCGTCTCGCTGTGATCGACAGTAGTCAGCTTTTTTTGCCCGCTTTCATCTCAGTGTCCCGGAGCGACAAGGCCACTTTATCGATAACCCCGTTGACGTATTTATGCCCTTGATC
>CALFBL010000266.1 GCA_937951695.1 uncultured Granulosicoccaceae bacterium
GCGTGTCTTACGCCACCGGTGAGTTTCTGGGTGGCCCACTCGATAAACGATTCCCACAACGGCCGTGCCTGCTCTTGACGCACTCGACGTGTTTCCTGAGTATCAGCCTCCCGCGCTTTAAGCTTTCTCTCAATCGCGTACAACGCGTTGTAGCGCTTTAACCCTTCGTTGGCCACCGCCATGGCACCACTTCGAGGAGAAACTAACCGATGTGGTTGGGCTGTATTTAAATCCTCCTGAGAATGCTGTCGTTCTGTGTGTGGACGAGAAAAGCTCTATTCAAGCGTTGGATCGTACGCAACCCGGTTTGCCAATGAAGAAAGGCCGTGCAGGTACCATGACGCACGACTACAAGAGAAACGGTACCAGTACACTATTTGCTGCCCTCAATGTATTTACCGGTGAGGTGGTCGGTGAGTACAAGCAGCGCCACCGACATCAGGAGTTTCTGTCTTTTCTCAAACCTGTGGAAAAACAGACGCCAAAAGATAGGGAGTTGCATATCGGTGTCGACAACTATTCGACACACAAACATCAGAAAGTTAAAAACTGGATCAAGAGAAAAATGCGTGTAACGCTTCATTTCAATCCGACCAGCTCGTCGTGGTTGAATCTAGTTGAACGCTTCTTTGGTTTGATTACTGAAAAAGCAATCAAGCGTGGGGTATTTAGTTCGGTCAAAGAGTTGGAAGAGAAGCTAATGCAATTCATCGATCAGCGTAACGAAAATCCTAAACCGTTCGTCTGGACAAAATCAGTTGAAGTTATCATTGAGTAGCACAAGCAAAGGCGGCGCTCATTTGATTCGCTTGATTGAAACACCACACTACACTACACTACACCACACTAGTGGGTAAGCCATCGCCCACCACTGATTGACGTAGCGTCCAATACGGTGTTAAATGTGCTAACTGGGGCACGCAATGAGCCCTGTGAGGCGCCAGCCAAATCATGCATCTCGTCCACTCAACACTTTTGGAGGATGCTCTCATGGCGTCATACAATGAAATTTCTGTAGCCACCCTGGCCCGTTTAATCGGAACGCACGACTGCCCGGTCCTGCTGGATGTTCGCATCGACGAGGACTTTAACGCAGACCCCACGCTTATCCCTGGTTCCTACCGTCACGCGTACACCGATGTTGCCGCTCTGGCTCCTGAGCTAGCCGGAAAATCTGTCGTAGTTTACTGCCAAAAAGGTCTGAAAATCAGTCAGGGCGCTGCGGCGATTCTAAGAACCTTAAACGTCGCAGCTGAGGTGCTTGAAGGCGGACACCATGCGTGGCGAGATACAGGTAATGCATCAGTATTAGCGGAAAAGCTGCCGCCGCCAAATCACTCTGGCCAAACCGTTTGGGTCACACGACACCGCCCGAAAATTGATCGAATCGCCTGTCCTTGGCTCATCCGTCGATTCATCGATCCCAACGCGCAGTTCCTATTTGTCGCGCCCAATCAAGTCAACAACGTGGCTGATCGCTTTAATGCGACCGCGTTTGATGTTGAGGATGTGTTCTGGAGTCACCGCGGTGAGTTCTGCACGTTCGACACCTTCGTTCAGGAGTTCGGCATCGAAAATGACGCGCTTGCTCGCCTCGCTCGCATTGTTCGGGCTGCGGACACGAACCAACGCGACCTGGCACCCGAATCCGCCGGACTGCTTGCCGCCTCGCTCGGTCTGTCTCGTATGTATCGGGATGATCTGGCGCAGTTGGAAGCGGGAATGATCTTGTATGACTCGTTTTACCGCTGGGCCAGAGATGCGTTTGATGAGGAGCACGATTGGCCTGCCACACGAGCCAAGGGCTAAAGCATGAATACCCAGCCCACACTCGGCGAGGCAACACGAGTCTGGTGGAGAATCGGATTGCTCTCATTTGGCGGGCCTGCAGCCCAAATCGCGCTTATGCACAAAGAGGTGGTCGAAACAAAGCGGTGGTTGTCTGAACAGCAATTTTTGAACGCCTTGAGTTTTTGCATGTTGCTACCCGGACCTGAGGCGATGCAATTGGCGACCTATTCTGGTTGGCGATTGCACGGAACTCGCGGTGGCCTGATCGCCGGGTTACTATTTGTTCTGCCCGGCTCTATAGTGATGATGGTGCTCGCCATCCTTTACAGCACCCTTGGGAATGTACCGTTGGTTTCGGCGCTTTTCTATGGAATAAAAGCCGCGGTTTTGGTCATCGTTGTTGAAGCCTTGTTGCGCGTCTCTAAAAAGGCCTTGCAGAAAACCGCTCATTGGGTAATTGCGCTGTCAGCTTTTATCGGAATTTTCTTTTTTTCCTTACCTTATCCCTTGATTGTGTTAGCCGCGGGGTTGGTCGGCTTCGTTATGAGTTCAGAAGTCACAGAAAGCTACGCAGCTGATACAAAAACCGTGGCGGTATTTGCAAGTCTGAAAACCGTGATGCTATGGCTGGCGATTTGGCTATTGCCATTGATTGCATTAGGCTTGTTGGGTGCTCCCGCTATCGTGGTAGAAGTAGGCAAATTCTTCTCAACCTTAGCGGTGGTGACTTTCGGCGGCGCATACGCAGTTCTTGCTTATATGGTGCAAGACGTGGTGGTTCAGTTCAATTGGGTGGATGCTGGAGAGATGGTCGACGCGCTGGGACTTGCAGAAACCACGCCGGGGCCTTTAATTCTTGTCACGCAGTTCGTTGGCTTTTTAGCTGGCGCCAATGCAGGCGGAGTTTGGTTAGGCATAGGCGCCGCCTTGGTCGCGCTGTGGGTGACGTTTGCGCCCTGCTTCTTATGGATATTTGTCGGCGCCCCGTACATTGAATGGATATCCAGTCAGGCCCGGTTAAGAGGAGCGCTCACAGCGATCACAGCGGCGGTCGTTGGGGTCATACTGAACCTCTCAGTGTGGTTCGCCATGCACGTACTGTTTTCTGCGGTGAATCGTATCGAGTTTGGCTTTCTATCGCTGTGGTGGGTTCAGCCGAGCTCCGTGCAGTGGTTGTCGTTAACGCTGTTTATTCTGAGTTGCGTACTGGCGTTCCGACTTCACTGGGGAATTATTAAAATTCTGGTTGTGGTGTCGGTTCTGGGGGCAGCGCTGAGGTTTCTCACCACTTAGATTTTGCCCTATCGTATCCCGCGAATAGGGTCGTGTGGCGCTGACCCGTATACTGTGTCGCCTGCATCTCCAACTGAAGAAACGCTGTTGTTACCGTTTGCTATTTTTCGCCTTTTCTTTGCTAATTCGGATTCTTTTCGTTATTTTGTCTTTACGGAACGCGATGCCCACATTTGTTCTTCACTGAACTGTGAAGCTTTCAACTGAATCTTTAACTGATCATCGAATTCTTTTTGTTTTAAATACTTATGGATGATCACACCACACTGACGGCAGATCTCATCATTGCCCGATGGTAGCTCACACGCGGGGCAAATAACATCAGCGGACTCTATTCCAGCAACCGGGATTAGCGACAGGCCTGCGTCACCCGCACGGCACGAGAATCCCAACTTCATAAGACGCTTGATGTGCTCGTCTACATCATCCTTATCCATCTGCTTTAGCAGAATATAAGGCTAATTCATGACAGATACAGATTTATAAACGCCTGCAAATTTTTCCTCTGGAAGGGTAGCTGCTCACCCTCTCCATAGGGTGCTGATCAAATTGGAAATCAATTCCAAGCTTGTATAATCAGAATTCGGAGCTAAAAAATTATGTGTGGCAAGCGTCAATACAACATCAATCCGTGAGGAAATCACTCACATCAAAGAGCAACTGGACGAACTGGTTCGTTCGGGTAAGGTGGCTGATGAGACACGTATGCTGGTCAGTACCTTGCTGATGATCATTGACATGCTGGTCGCGATTTTTCTTGAGAAGAGTACTAAAAAGGGTAATAAGAATTCGAGCATACCTTTTTCACAGACAGACGAAGACAAGAGCTCAAAACCACCACGCAGGCCAAACAACAAGCGCGACCAGCACGACGAGCCCTTTGCGAACAGTCGTACCGAGGAGTCTGTGGAAGTCTCACCTGTGTACCGCTGCGAGCGCTGTGGAGAGAATCTGCATCAGGTGCAAGTGGATGTCTATGAGCGGCGTACGCGCATTGACATCGTGTTTGAGACGCGTATCGAGCATACGGATTCCGAGATAAAGACGTGTCCATCTTGTGAGTATGTCAACAAGGGGAGCTTTGCAGCCGATCTGGCAGATCCTGAGCAGTATGGACTGGGCGTCAAGGCATTCGTATTGAACCTGCTGGTGGCCCAGATGGTTTCCTTCAACCGGGCTCAGAGGTTATTGAAGAATCTGATCGGTCGGGCCCTCTCTCAAGCCACCCTGCTGAAGTACATCCTGCAGTTGCACGAGGCGTTGGCACCGTGGGAAGATCAGGCTATCCAGTTGTTGCTGGCTCCTCGCCAGCGATGAACGTTGATGAAACCTCCATGAGGGTAGAAAAATCAAAACACTGGGTGCATGTGTATTCAGTGGGGGATATAACGCTTAAACGGCTGCATCCAGGACGTGTCAAGGAGGCCATTGATGAAATCAAATTTATTCCTCGTTACGGAGGCGTCATCGTTCATGATTGTTGGCCATCCTATTTTAGCAACGAACAATCAGCTGATGCGCTTTGTGGGTCGCAGTTGATGCGGGAGTTGGAATTCGCCATCAATTCCAACGACTACGCGTGGGCGCGCACTATGAAACGCCTACTCAAAGAGACCTGTGCCAAGGTGTCGTCTCGAAAGAGCAAGCGGCTCAACGCTGATGAATACGCGAGTCTGGAGAAGCGCTACCGAAACATACTCACACGTGGTATTGCTGAATTGCCGTAAACACGCACTACCCGGCACATGTTGAGGTCAATTCACGTTCGTAGGACCCTCTGGTTTCCTATTGTCAGTTGAGACCGAGTATGAAAAAACGAGCCAAACGACGCAGCCCCTGACCAGTAAGCCAGTATCAGCGTTCGATGTAATTACTCGGACGAGTCCTGCTCTCAGCGTTTCAGCCTAGACCATCTTCGCTGATCTGCAGCCACTTCCGCTCTGACGCCGGCCGCATCGAACTGTGCCAGAATGGATTGCCCAGCACTCCAGCCTTTACGCGGACCTCACTTGTAACCCCACAGGAAGTACCTATGAGACACAACGACCATTTGAGCCAGTGGGACCGTGAAAATTTCTTTCACCCCTCCACCCACCTGGCGAAACACGCTCGCGGCGATACTCCAAGCCAAGTCATCTCAGGCGCAAATGGCGTGTACATAGAAGATCGGGACGGCAACAAACGGCTCGATGCGTTTGCCGGGCTGTATTGCGTCAATGTGGGTTACGGTCGCACTGAAATCTCAGACGCAATCGCAAAACAAGCGGCCGAATTAGCGTACTACCATTCGTACGTAGGTCACGGCACCGAAGCCTCCATCACGCTAGCAAAAATGGTGATGGATCGTGCGCCAACCAATATGTCGAAAGTGTACTTTGGTCTGGGCGGATCGGATGCGAATGAGACCAACATCAAATTAGTTTGGTACTACAACAACATTTTGGGCCGTACGAAGAAGAAAAAAATCCTATCGCGCTGGCGCGGTTATCACGGCTCGGGGCTGGTCACAGGTTCGCTAACCGGGCTGGAACTCTTCCATAAAAAATTCGACTTACCGTTGGATAACATCGTGCACACTGAAGCGCCCTACTACTTTCGCCGTGATGATCTGGACATGTCAGAAAGTGATTTCACGGCCCACTGCACAGAAAAACTGGAAGCACTGATTGAGCAGGAAGGTGCGGATACTATTGCAGCCTTTATTGGAGAACCAGTACTCGGTACTGGCGGCATTGTGCCACCGCCTGAAGGCTACTGGGCCGCCATACAAGCCATACTCAAAAAGCACGACATACTGTTGATCGCCGACGAAGTCGTGACTGGGTTTGGCCGTACCGGAACCATGATGGGCTCAACCCACTACGGCATGGAGCCAGAC
>CALFBL010000267.1 GCA_937951695.1 uncultured Granulosicoccaceae bacterium
CGATAACGTAATCACTTCATACGCGACAAACAAGGTCAGCAGGTTGCCGGCGTAAGCTGCTCCCATGACAGCGGCGATGGCAATGGCAAAGCAGGTGTAGAAGCGGGTCTGGTTTTTTTCGTCGTGCCCACGCATATAACCAATGCTGTAGATCGTTGTAATCACCCACAAAAAACTGGCCAGTAAACCAAACACAACCCCGATTGGTTCAGCGATAAGTTTCAGGGAAAATTGGCTGAGGATGGGTATCTCACCACTGACCTGCTCGGTGCCACTGAGCGTGTTGCGCCAGATCACCACGTTGATCAAAAACAGAGCGACGCCGGCAACAAGAATCGACGCTTCACGAAGATTTCTGCGCGATTCGCCGAACCCGATGATGAACGGGATCACCAGCAAAGGTGGCAGCAAAGTCCACAGCGGGTTCATTGATACCCCCCGAGTAACGTCTGCGCAGCACCTGCTGCAAGCCGCAGTGTCTGACTGCCGAACACGCCAAAGTACACGCTCAACGCCAGCAACGCGTACAACGGCGCCAGCATTAACAACGGCGCCTCGTTCACCCCAGTCATCCCTGCGGTTTCGCTGCGAGACTCACGAAACAACAGCAAATAGATGACCCGTCCCACGTAGGCGGTCGCCATCACCGAACTGACGAGGATCAAGACCGCAGCTGCCCACCAACCCCTCTCCATCAACGCTTGTATGAGCGAAAATTTGCTGACAAAACCAACCGTCAACGGAACGCCAATCAGTCCCAACCCGGCAATGATGAACGCCGTTACGGTAAACGGCATGCGCGAGATCAAACGTTGTAAGCTGGGTATGTGGGTGTGCCCAACCCGATACAAAATACAGCCCACCGCCATAAACAAAGCGGCCTTGACCATGCCGTGATTAAACATATGCACCACCGCAGCCGTCAGGCCTTGTTGGGTGGCCAGGCTGATCCCGGCGATGATGTAACCAATTTGAGCCACACTCGAATACGCCAGCATTCGGCGCAAATCGGTTTGATAGATGGCCACCAGCGACATCGTTAGGAAGCCAGCGATCGCAGCCGGCAATAACACCCAGTTTAGGAACAATTGCTCGAAACTGTACGCCTCACCAAATACGCTGAAAAACATGCGCACCAAAATATACAACGACACTTTGGTCGCGGTTCCCGCCAGAAAAGCCGTTACCGCTATCGGAGCGTGATGATAGGCGGACAAAAGCCAGCCGTGCAGCGGAAACACAGCCGCTTTTATCATCACGCCCACGGTCAGAAAACTAAATGCCACAAGGACCGCACGCGGGCTTTCGGTCGTCGGAATACGCATCGCCAGATCGACCATATTTAACGTGCCGGTGGCCGCGTACAGAAAACCAATCCCCAACAAAATAAACGAAGCACCGATACTGCCGATGACCAAATAGCGAAAGCTTGCCACTAACGCACGCCGATCAGAACCAAACGCCACCAACATGTACGTCGACAGCGACGAGATTTCAAGGAACACGAACACATTGAACGCATCGCCTGTAATGACCATGCCAATGAGCCCTGTTGTACACAACAGCCAGCCGGTGTAAAACAGGTAATGTCTAGACGAATCAATTCCATGCTGGATGCTGTGATACGCGTAGATCAAGGTAACAAAACTGACACCCGTTACCAGCAACGCCACCCCGGCGTTGGCACGATCGATATAGAACTCGATCCCGGTCGGAGCCTCCCACCCGCCGATGGCGTAACGTATGACCGAACCGTCGATCACTTGCATTAACAGAAGGCAGGACACCAGGCAAGCGGCACCCGTAGCCAAAGTAGCCAATAACCAACTCCACTTCGGGTTTCTGATGAGCACGATCAGTGGCGCCATCGTCATGGGCAGCATCACTTGCAACGCTGGCAGCTGATCCATCATTTAAAGCTCGTGCTCCCCAGCGTTCAATGCACGGATCTCATCTTCTTCGATGGTGCCGTAATTTTCGTAAATGCGCACTGAAAGAGCGAGCGCCACGGCTGTGGTGGCCACCCCGACTACAATAGCGGTCAATATCAACACGTGTGGTAATGGATTGGAATAGATCGTCGCGGGGTCATCGTTCAGAATCGGCGCGGTACCGTTTTCCACTTTTCCAATGGAGATATACAGGTAAAAGATGGAGGTCTGAAAGATACTCAGCCCAATCATTTTCTTGATCAGGTTGTAGCGGGATATCAGGATATAAAGCCCTGCCATCATCAACACGATGACCACCCAATAGTTGTAAAAACCCAACACCGTGGCCATCAGCGTTTGCTCGCAAAACCGTAGAATAAGCTGATCATCACGCTGGTTACGGTAATGCCAACACCTAACTCGACCGCAAAAATGCCCCAGTGCTGGCCACTGAGAGGATTCGACGCGAGCACGTCGTAGTCGAGTAAGTTGCCGCCCAACAGCATGGTTAATAAACCGGTGCCGGCGTAGAGCAGCACCCCGAACGACACCAACCAACGCAGTGTCGAGGGCGGCAACACTTTGCGCGTTCGATGCAACCCAAAAATCAGCCCGTACAGAATGAAGGCCGAGGCGAATATCACGCCCGCCTGAAATCCACCACCGGGCCCGTAGTCACCGTGAAATTGGACGTAGAGCCCGAACATCAACACAAACGGAACCATCAAACGGGTGATGACTTGTAGCACCCGGTGGTGCTGACGCGGATATATTTTCATGTCAGTCGATCAGTATCCTGCTCGAGCTCAGGCGGCTGATCCTCGGGGGCGTGTTCGGGTATCTCTTCTTCGGGTCGACGCCGTTTTAAGCCGAGCAAACTCATCACCGCAATCCCAGCGGCGAACACAACAACCGTTTCCCCCAGGGTGTCATAACCACGATAGCTGGCCAGCACTGAGGTTACGATGTTGGGCGGGCCCACCTCATCGGCGGATTGTTCCAGGAATCGCTTGCCCAACTGTGGATGCGTTTGCGCCGGCGATTCAGCACTGCCATAGCGCGGCATATCGAGCGTGCCATAGATCAACAGTGCGCCGGTGGCGATAACAAACACAATGGCTAGCCAGCTGTCGTTACCGCGCGGTTTTTGCTCCGCACGTGTAAACGACACAGCGCCTAAAAACAAAATGGTCGAAATACCCGAACCCACCGCAGCTTCGGTAAACGCCACATCGACCGCATCCATCACCACAAACGCCCCGGCCGCTACCAGCGAGTACAACCCGGTTAATATGACCGCGGCCATCAGATCGCGTAACACGATGATGCCGATCGTGATGACCACCAGAAACGCCAACAGCACGCCTATTATGAGGTGCTCCATGCTGATCATGGTGTGACGTTTCCATCGTCGCGAGCCTCATCTGAAGGCCCGCTTCGAACCAACCGTGCGTTGTTTTCGTCAACACCGGAAGCCACCCCGAGCACACCGTCTTTGGGCGCACGCGACAAGGCTATTTTTGCGGCGAGTTCAGGCGAATCTACGATCGGTTTGCCGTGCTCGTCTTTGGGCACAAGACCCGATAATAAGGCCGCTTTTGCCAACGCATGAGAGGCGGTTGGACCGGTAAACAACGTAAACAACAGGATGAAAAAAAGCTTGGCCGCGATCCACGGATTTTGATATTCCACCAGCGCAATCAGAGTCATCGCCAGCGTTAAGAAAATTACTGCGCCGGTATCCATAACGCCGGCGGCGTGCACACGTGTGTACAGGTCTGGAAAGCGTATTAAACCGACCCCGCCAGCAATGAGAAAAACACAGCCAACGAGCACCAACACACCGGCGATGGCCGTGAGGATAAACACAAATACGTCAATCATGGTCAAATTCCCGGCGCATTAATAGTCATCCTCCTGATAGTCTCCGCCAACAGAATCGTCGTATTCGTAGAACTTCAGTACGGCCACGGTGCCAACGAAATTAATGAGCGTATACACTAGGGCAATATCCAGAAAATCGGGGCGACCGGCCAGAAAGCCGTAAACCGCAATGAACAGCACAATTTTGGTACCGAACGAATTTGCAGCCAACAACCGGTCGTACAAGGTGGGACCTGACAATGCTCGAACAATCGTTAGAATCATGGTGGCCAGCAAAGCCAGCGCTGCAGCCACAAACATCAGTGGCTCCCTCCTTCGGTGGGCTTGAAATGCGGCTCGACGTCGCGGATGCGAGCTGCCATCTCTCCAGCTTCCAATTCGTGCAAACCGTCCTCACGCAACGCGTGGACAATAATGTCGCCATCTACTGTGAAGTTGATGGCCGTTGTGCCGGGTGTCAGCGTGATTGAGTTTGCGTATATGACCCGACCGATTTCGGTATTAGGTGTGACGGTGATGCGCCGCAACGCCGGTTTGATGTCGAGCTCGCGCGCGAAAACCCGCCGGGTGACGTCTACATTCGACAGCACTATCTGTTTCGACAGCCAAGCCCAATACCGCAGTATGTGGAAGAAGCGGAAATATATCAGCTCCCCGCGGTGTTGCAGAACGCGCATGTGCCTCGACATCCACGCCACCAGTGTCACGGACAGCAAACCGAGGATGAGCAGCTGCGGCTTCATCAAGCCTGACATCGCGAGCCATAAAAAGATCAGTATGGTGAATAGTCGGAATGCTTGAATCATGTTGGCAAATGGTAACACGTAGACCCGCTAGCAAGGCACTGCGTAAGGAATTCACGCCGCTTTGTGAGGTCCATATGTGAGCAGTTCGACAGCCAGAGCCTTTGTTACTCAGCCGCACGAGCAAGAGCTGTTATGCTCGCGCCCACCCTTATCTCATCACTTCAATTTAGAAATCTGAATGAACGACATAAAGCTGGTTCTTTTCCGTCTCAGTAACCCGATCGCTAGGTTTGCACTAGTGAGTGTCTTTGTGGCAACTTTAACGTCAGCCTGTTCAAGCGATCCGGGCAGTCGTAACCAGCCGAACACCGAAAGTTCGGGCCCGGCAATCACCACCAACAGTGTCTCGGATAACCCAGATACCGGAAGCTCAGATAACGCAGTTGGCGGGTCGTTTCAAATCAGTCTCGACAGATCTAGTCTGGCCTTGACCGAGGGTGGGGCCGCCATGGCCTTTGGTATCAATGCGATTCGCCAAGGCGGCCAATCGTCGCCAATAACCCTGGCCTTGCGTGGCAACAGTCCGAGCGACGAGAACAATCTGCGCTGGACGTTCAGTGATGAGCAGTTGGACACCAGTGAATCCAGCGCTTCAGTGACCATTGAGCTGGGTATTGCGCGTTCCGCCATTATGCCGCAAACGCGCAGCTTTACCGTGGTTGCCACCGACGGCAGCACCACCCAGAACGCCACCATTCAGTTGGACATCTCCCCCACTACAAGGCCTGATGTGTACCTACTGATC
>CALFBL010000268.1 GCA_937951695.1 uncultured Granulosicoccaceae bacterium
ATTTATACCGAGACGATTGATGAGCCTACTACCTGCCGATGACTTAAACGCTTTGGCAAGCGCTCGTCATGGATCGGTGTTTTCGGTGTTGGGTTGTCACCCAATCGACAACGACACCTCTGTGATCAGAACCTTCCAGCCCAAAGCCGCTTCGGTAGAGTTTGTTGATGCCAATAATCAGCAGGTTCCGCTTACCCGCGTCCACGTCGACGGGGTATTCGAGGCGATCGTTAGCCGGCCCATTACCTCTTACACGCTGCGCTGCGCGCGCGATGAATTCCAATGGGATGTTATCGATCCCTACAGTTTTCCAAGCCTGCTGGGCGATACCGATCGTTATCTGTTTTCCGAAGGCAATCACTACCAGTTACACAAGCACCTCGGTTCGCATATCGTCTCCAATCTTGGCATTCGAGGCGTGCATTTCTCCGTCTGGGCACCTAACGCGAACCGCGTTAGCGTGGTGGGCGAATTCAATGAATGGGATGGGCGCATGCATGTCATGCGCGCTCATCCGGGCAGTGGATTATGGGACATCTTCATACCCGAGCTGGTATCGGGTACGCTGTATAAATACGAAATCATAGACGCCAACAATCAGTGTTTGCCATTAAAGCATGATCCGTTTGCAGTCTATTTTGAACAGCCGCCAGGCAATGCCTCCATTGTGTTTGAATCGCAGTTTGAATGGGGCGATGCAGCACACATGGCCTCACGCGCTGACGCCAACCCATTGCAACAACCGATATCGGTTTACGAGGTACACGCAGGTTCCTGGAAACGTAACGTTAACGGCGATTCACTGAACTATCGAGAACTCGCCGATACGCTTATTCCCTACGTTCTTGATTGCGGATTTACTCACATTGAATTGTTGCCGATCACCGAACACCCGTTAATCGCCTCTTGGGGGTATCAACCGGTAGGACTATTTGCACCGACCTCACGTTTTGGTTCTCCCGATGATTTTCGATACTTCGTCGACGGCTGCCACAAGGCGGGCATTGGCGTTATCATGGACTGGGTACCGGCGCACTTTCCGAGCGATGCGCACGGTCTGGGCAATTTTGACGGTACCTCACTGTACGAGCACTCCGACCCGCGTCAAGGTGTCCACAAAGACTGGAACACACTGATCTTCAATTTTGGTCGCAATGAAGTCGCCAATTATCTGATTAACAACGCGCTTTACTGGATTGAGGAATTTCATTTGGATGGTTTGCGCGTCGATGCTGTTGCCTCGATGTTGTATCTGGATTATTCACGCAACGACGGCGAATGGATACCGAACGAACACGGTGGTAACCACAACCTTGAAGCTATCTCTTTTCTGCAACGCATGAACGAGTCCGTACACCTAGCAGGCGGTATGACTTTCGCGGAAGAGTCTACCTCGTTTCCACAAGTGAGCCATCCAACCTACGACGGTGGCTTGGGTTTTACCTTCAAGTGGAACATGGGCTGGATGCACGATACGCTGGAATACTTTCAAAAAGATCCGGCCTACCGCGAATTCCATCAGAATAGTTTGACGTTTGGCCTGCTGTATGCCTTCAGCGAAAATTTTCAACTGCCGTTCTCGCACGATGAAGTGGTGCACGGTAAACGATCGTTACTCGATAAAATGCCCGGGGATGACTGGCAAAAGCGCGCTAACTTGCGATCCTTGCTAGCCTTGATGTTTACCTACCCGGGTAAGAAGCTGTTGTTTATGGGTTGCGAAATCGGGCAGTACACCGAATGGTCACACGACGACAGCGTGCATTGGGATCTACTGCACAACCAAGGCCACGCAGGCATTCAGAATCTGGTGAGAGATCTTAATGGGTTGTACAAGACTAACCCCGCCCTACACTCCAGTGACTGTACTCATCAGGGGTTTGACTGGATTGATTGCGCCGATGCTCAGCACAGCGTTATCGCCTTCCAACGCCGCTCATCGGTGAACGATGCCGAGCTGGTGGTGGTGTGTAACTTTACCCCCGTCGTGCGTAACGGTTATCGCATCGGTGTGCCCCGATCCGGCACTTGGAATGAGATTCTCAATTCAGACGCTACCGACTACGCCGGCAGCGGTGTGGGCCACGGCGGCGCGGTTAATTCAACCGGCATCGCCTGTCATGGCTTACCCGATTCCATTGAATTAACTTTACCGCCTCTGTCGGCGCTGGTTTTCTCTTTATAAATCATAAAAGGTTGCAAGCGCACCTCCCCGCTGCTCGGTTTCACCAAGCCTTCCAGCATTTCCACTGTAGTGGTTTTCCCGGCGCCGTTGGGTCCTAGCAGGCCAATGCAACAACCTGATTCAATTTTGAACGATATTGAATTCACGGCAACCAGCTCGTCGTAACGGCGGGTGAGTTCAATGGCTTCGAGCAGTGGCGAATTCATGACGGCGTTACTCATTACTTCTTGCAGATTGTTGACGCACAGTCTGACACGATGCAGATCGCTCGCCGCTGTGCATTAACCTTGTTACACTTCGCGTTGTCATCCGCGTTCGCTCATTACCCCATGAAAACACTGATTGCCTTATTGCTTGTCACCGTCGGTCTGGGCGGTGCTTACTGGAAGCTTGAACACCCTGAAGCCAGCATCGACGACTTCAAGTTGGCTGCCGTCAGTACGTTTGATCGGGTAAAGTCGGGGTTTGCGGCCTTCAAAGACAACTCGGGTTTCGGCGGCGTCGGCACCCGCGACGCTGCGATTGCCAACGCAGAAACCGCGCCTGCTGACACTGAAACTTCCGCAGCGCAGCAGAGCTTACTGGGCGAGCGTGTGAGGGGTCTGGAGGCCCAGCTGGACAACCGGTTATCCGCCATTGAATCGCGTGCCCAGGCTGTCGATGGCACCGTTGTTAACGGCCGACTCACCGATACGGAACGGCGGCTGGATGCCTCTGACCAGAAGTTGTCGCAACTGATTGAAAACGTAGGGTCTCTAACCGAAGAGCTAGATACGGTCAGCAGCAGTCTGGGAAACCTGAACGATAACGTGGCGTCATCGGTGGGGCAAAACGGTGACTACACCACCCAACTAGCCGCCATCAATCAGCGCCTCGATGAGCTCGCTGGTGCAATGGTCGATCAAGATTCGGAGCAGACCGTCACCAACATCGGCACCCGGATCGATTCGATCGATTCGCGATTGACGCAGCTCGATAACAGCAACACCGGGGCTTTGGACGAGATCAATGCCTCGCTGGCGAGCTTGTCAGATCAAAGCGCGGCGCTACAGTCACGCATCAACACCTTGTCAGTGACGGCCAGTGGCAGCGATGACGGCGGGAGTTTGAACGCGCAGATCGATCAACGCTTGCAGGAAATGGAAACAAAACTCGCCACCGCTAACGCAGACACCGTGCGACTCGACAGCGTTATGCAAAGATTGAATACCGCTAACTCGCAGATCAGCGCTCTCAACGCTGCCCAGACAGACGCCAGTGATACCAACACTCGCGTGAACACCGTCTTAAAAGAGCTCGACGCGAGTACCGCCGAACTTGAGCAACGGCTGGATGAATCCATTGACCTGATTGCCGGCCTGCAGCAAGAGCTATCCTCGCTGAAAAATGAAGTCTCCAACACCAGCGTGGAAGCCCTGCAAGCAGACCTGAACGAACAGCTGGATCTGTTGAAAACACGCATTGAGAACACCGACGATAGCACCGACATATCCACCCTGAACCAGTCGTTAGCCACGACTCGCAATCGCATTCAACTGCTGGAGAGTCGTGTACAGGATTTACCTTCCGACGGCGAAACCGCACAAGCGGCGCAAAACGCGCAGACTGAGTTGCAAGCGCAAATAGCGGCGATGGAAGAGCGTTTGCGCAACTTACCGCAACAAGCTGACCCAGAGCTGCTGAACACCTTGAATCAGGTTCAGGCTGAAGTGGCTGAGCTCAGGGATCGCGGCGCCCG
>CALFBL010000269.1 GCA_937951695.1 uncultured Granulosicoccaceae bacterium
CGAAGCTAAAAATAACACGGTCGCAATCGTTAGTGTTTTAATCGATATGTTGTAAGTGTGCGCTGTCATTAATATAAATTTCATTATTCAACGGTATCTATAATTGGTTGAAAAAATCGATTCCATGCTTCAAAAGAACTAAGTTCAACTCTTCTAATAAATTCCCGTTCAGAAGCTTGATTCTCTTGAAACCAAAGTGTTACATGGGTAGCTCGGATTGGAGCGCGAAATACACCTCTTGTTGTCAGTGTGTGATTCGAAATGCCAAGTTCTAACTCTGTAAATTCTGTCGTAATAATTAGGTGGCCACCATAAGGCTCGTCATCAACCCCCGATGCAATAGAATTTACTATATCGCTGGCCTCTATTTCGATGTGTTCACCATTGGAAAACTCACTGAAAGTGAAATGATAGGGCTGTCTCGCTAACTGGTGCAACGAGATTCCAACCATATCGGTTATTTCATCCCCTTCTTTAGGCGCAAATATTAACGAAATTTTCCCAAACACATATCTTTCTCCATTCGCACTGTAAAGACGCTCACCAATGATATTTTTTTCCTCAAACGAATGTCTATTAGCCATTGTGGCTCCTGTCAGCGTAATTTCACTTATAGTTACACGAGGAACCACGCACCTATTGCAAGACTCTAAATCCATGAGTGGACAACCAACCAATAAAGGCATAAACAATATACTAACTCCGCCCTTTCCTGAGAGAAAGGGCAGGTAGCGTATGAAGGTCATTAAATTAATCAATATGGTCGCCATCTTTCGAAGTCAATAAAAAATAAACTATTTACATAGCCTACAAACCCATCGTTCTCCCACTGCCAAGCCTTTGGAAGACGGTCAAGGTGGCAGGCTGATGTATAGGAAACCTCTCCTCCATCCGAGAAATTTTCTGCTTCCCTTCTAGCGACGACTCCGTCATCACTTCCGCGAATTAAATAACTAAGGAGTCCCCATGGATACTACATTTGGAGGCCTTGACCGAGCGTTGTCAGCAATTATATAGGAGAAATCATCCAAGAGATTCGCTGCTACCATACCCCACTGAGAATGCGCTATAACTCCACGCAACGCACCTGGGGTCCAGCGCAATTGGGTCATAACCCGTATCGCTCGACTAATTGCGCTCGCTCCGTTAGGAAAGGAATTATTCGGTGAGCCTTGACACCAGCCTCTTAGCACTAGGACCGCAGGGACTTTGTTACGGTTAGCCCTCCCTCGCAGAAAATTTACCGGACAGGATGCTTGGATGAACCCCTTTTGTCATGCTTAGTGTGGGGCCAGTATTGTTACTGTCAATACGATTACGACTACTTGAAAACATGCCAATGTTACCCAATTCAATTGGATTATTAGAAAATAGAAGTTGATCGCCATTGTCTATATCATTGACCGTAATCTCCCTTAAAAAAAGAGGAGGAGAAAAGTCTCCTTGACCAAGCCAACCTGAATGGAACGTGAACGGTATATACCACGTATTGTTACTTTTCTTTTGCGGCTGCACCAAACCTCTCTGTCCATCCAACTACTAGATCGAGGCCGTTTGAATCCTTTGCCCAAACTTCAGCTCGTGTATCGACTATTTCAGGGACTTGTCGGCGTAATGGAGTAATTTTTAGTGGAATGCCTTAACGGCCATGTTCTACGGTAAAACGGTTCGACTTTCTTGAATACAACCGGGCTCAAGGGAAAGTTGATCTATCGATTCAGGTCATGGACGCTTGCGTTTTTCCAGGTAAGCGTGCCATAGCAAACGGGCTGCCGTCGCCCGATGCGGCGACCAACGCAACGCTATCGCATCCAGATCAGCGTAACTGGGCACAATATCCAGTGCTGCGCGTTCGTAATAGCTAACCGCCAGTGCCCGGTCCCCGCTTGCCCAGGCGTTGGGCCGACGTAATGCCATCATGAGATACACACCGGCTGTCCAGGGACCGATTCCCCGTACAGCCGTTAACGCGTTGATCACTTGCTCATCGGTGAGTTGTCGCAACTGGTGCAAACTTAGAGTACGTTCGACCAACGCTTCGGCGACCGATCGGCAGTACGATAACTTGGAAGCGCTTAGCCCTGCGCTGCGCAACAGTGCTTCGGGCAGTGCTAAAAATTCGGACGGCTGCATGCTCGGACATACCACCCTTACGCGCTGCATAACCGCTTCGGCACTGACCAGTGAGACTTTCTGTTCGAGAATAATATGCACCAAGGTGTCAAAGCATTGCACTCGCTTCCACAGCGGCGGTACGCCAAAGCGCTCATACAAATCAGCCAACAGCGGGTCAGACTCAGACAGCGTCAGTAACGCCTCGCGCATTGTGCTCTCGGTAAGTTGATGCACTCAGTCCTCTCCACGGTACGGTGTACGAAGGGTACGGCCTCGATGGTAACCTAGGCGACCCGTACGATCGACAACCTAAGCGCCGGCGTTCGCCTACCCCTGACAATGAAGGCGTAACCCGGCCAGCGCCGCGCACTGCGTTTGCTCGACACTCGTGGTCTGGGCGGTGAAAAGCGCAAGGGCAAATTGCCCACTCGTTCAATCCTCGGGGATTGACTGCGCGTATCACCGGGTGGTAGGTCAGACTTCCAGCAGGTGTCAGCGGTGGGCGTTACCGGTTGTTGGTTAGGTTCAGGGTCGGCGACGCGGATGAGCGCCTCTTAGTGAGCTAGCCTGTCTGGACTCCCTTTTCAACGCTGCTACACTGATTGATACGATCTCAACACCCTTACCACGGAGAATTTAGTGAAAACAATGACTTGCAAACAAATGGGTGGTGCCTGTGACGAGAAATTCAGTGCGAACACCTTCGAGGAAATGGCCGAACTGAGTAAGCAGCACGGTATGGAAATGTTCCAAAAAGGCGATGAGGCACACCTGAAGATCATGGCCGAGATGAAGGACGTCATGCAAACGCCCGGAGCAATGGAAGCCTACATGGCTGAAAAGCGAAAGCTGTTTGCGGATCACCCCGACGATTGATTACACGATGAAACTGGCTGAGGCGTACATCGTTGGGTGCGTAATGTTAAACGCACCCCGGCCACTTAAACGGGGGTTACCGATTTCGTCGCTCACCCAACACCTGTCCCAACACCGCGTTCGCCGCATCGGTTACAGACGTTCCCGGACCAAAGATTTCAGCCACACCAGCTTGTTTTAAAAATTCATAATCCTGCTCCGGTATGACGCCGCCACACACGACGGCGATGTCGGAACGATCCAGCGCCTGTAAGGCTTTGATGAGTGCCGGTATGAGACTCTTGTGCCCACCGGCGAGACTGGAGACACCGACAACATCCACATTTTTTTCATTGCACAGCGCAGCAACTTCTTCGGGTGTAACGAACAGCTCGGATAACTCGATCTCAAAACCGAGGTCGGAGAACGAGGAAGCAATCACTTTAGCGCCCCGGTCGTGCCCATCCTGACCCATTTTTGCCACCAGTAGCCGCGGAGCGCGCTGCTGGGAATCTAAAAAGTGCTTTACTTTTGTCTTGATTTGTTGATACTCAGGTGAATTCGCTTGTTGCGCCCCGTAAACCCCACTGACCGCTTGCGGTGCGGCGCGAAAACGCCCGAAGGCAACTTCCAGAGCGTAGGATATTTCACCGAGTGTGGCGCGCGCTCGCGCAGCGTCTATCGCAAGCGCCAATAGATTTTCGTTTCCAGATTCAGCGGCCGATGTCAATGCACTCAATGTCGCCTCACAGGCTTTGCTATCGCGAGCGGCTTTTATGGCATCCAGCTGTGCCACTTGTTCAGCGCGCACTTTGGTGTTGTCCACCTCCATGATGTCCACGGTCACCGGGTCATCGAGCTGGTAGCGATTAACACCTACCACCACATCGGAGCCATTGTCCACACGGGCTTGACGTTCAGCCGCCGCTGCTTCAATACGACGTTTGGGTAATCCCTCCCGTACCGCTTCGGTCATACCGCCCAGTTCTTCTATTTCCTCAATTTGTGCCCAAGCAGCGCTCACCAGCTCTTCGGTCAATGACTCGATGTAGTGCGAGCCGCCTAAAGGATCAACTGTTCGGGTAACACCGGTTTCGTGTTGCAAAATCAATTGCGTGTTACGAGCCACCCGTGCTGAGGTCTCAGTCGGCAGGGCCATGGCTTCATCAAAGGCGTTAGTGTGTAACGACTGGGTGCCACCAAGCACCGCTGCCATGGCTTCGTAGGCGGTGCGCACAATGTTGTTGTACGGGTCTTGTTCAGTTAACGAAACGCCCGAGGTCTGGCAATGGGTGCGCAGCATTTTTGAGCGTTCGTCCTTCGCTCCCATATCGGTCATGATGCGCGACCACAGTTGCCTTGCTGCGCGCAGCTTGGCAATCTCCATGAAAAAATCCATACCGATGCAGAAGAAAAACGATAGGCGCGGTGCGAACTCATCAACATCCAGGCCACGTTTTTTTGCCGCCCGTACGTAATCCATCCCATCGGCAAGGGTAAACGCCAGCTCTTGTACCGTGGACGCCCCAGCTTCTTGCATGTGGTAACCGGATATGGAGATGGAGTTGTAACGCGGCATCTCCGAGGCGGTGTATTCAATGATGTCAGCAACAATGCGCATAGAGGGCTCAGGCGGGTAGATGTAGGTATTGCGCACCATGAATTCTTTTAAAATATCGTTCTGTATGGTGCCCGTTAGCTTGGCCCGATCCACCCCTTGCTCTTCGCCGGCCACCACAAACATCGCAAGCGTTGGAATCACCGCCCCGTTCATGGTCATGGAGACCGACATCTCATCCAGCGGTATGCCGTCGAACAACGTTTTCATGTCTTCGACGGTATCGATGGCCACCCCGGCCTTACCCACATCGCCCACTACGCGTGGATGATCACTGTCGTAGCCGCGATGGGTTGCAAGATCAAACGCCACCGATAAACCTTTTTGCCCCATAGCAAGGTTCTTTCGATAAAACGCGTTGGATTCCTTCGCCGTAGAAAAACCGGCGTATTGACGAATCGTCCACGGACGTCCCGTGTACATCGTGGCACGAATGCCGCGTGTGTAAGGCGCATCCCCTGGCAGCTCGGTAAGCGGAGCGTGATCTTCGGCTGTATAAACCGGCTTAATGGTGAACCCATCGGAGGTGCTCGTTGCCAAACCCCATGGGTCAGCACCCTTGAGATCGCTGGTGGCGTTGGCCACCCAATCTTTGGGTAAATCATCCGCCGTTAAGGGTTTTGCGTCGCCACGGCTCATGATTCAAACTCCAGAATGACATCATCCACACCTAAGCTCTGCCCGGCCTTAGTGGGGATGGCGGCAATGGTTCCCGAACGGGCCGCGGTAAGAACGTTCTCCATCTTCATGGCTTCGATCATCGCCAACGCTTGTCCCTCTTCGACGGTATCGCCCTCTTTCACCAGCAATGACACCAATAATCCTGGCATCGGGCATAACAGTAGGTTCGAGGTATCTTCCGGCTCTTTCTCCAACATCAGATCAGCCAGCTGTGCCTTACGCTTGGACATCAGACGCGTTGAACGAATACTGCCGCGATGGCGCAACTCGAATCCTTCAGCGATTTCGCGCACTTGAAACACGCGCGTCGCACCGTTTATTGTGGTGTGACACAGCGACTGTCCGGGAAACCAATTCGTGCTAACTGTCAAGGCTGTGGAGGGTGAACCCTCTGTGCCGTTCAAATGAACCGTCAAAGTCAGGTCATCGGCTTCGATGCTTGAATGCTCGGGTGCGTGTCCAGTGGGGGATTCGTTCATCGGCGGGCCATCCCAAGCGACTGGATAATTCGTTCGATCTACTCTCACCATGTATGGATTTTTCACATCGCGGCGTTCGCCTGCGAGCACCGAACGGGTACGGTTGATGCCACCGTCTGAGGACCGCGACGAACGCATCAACCGTGCTCGCGTCAGGCTCAACACCGGTGAAACCGTCTGGGTACTCGTCGGCAATAAAGGCTGTGGTGATGTCGCCCGACTGGAACCTGGGATGTTCAACAATGGCGGATAGAAACGTCAGGTTATCGCCAGAACCCTGCAATTCAAAACGATCCAGTGCGAGCCCCATGTGCCTGATGGCCTGTTCGCGCGTGGGCGCCCAGGTGCACAGTTTGGCCATCATCGGATCGTAGAACATCGAGATCTCACCACCGGCAGCAATGCCTGAATCGCAACGCGTTACCGGTTCGGTGTTTGATGCCGGTGGCAGGGTAAATTCCAACGCATCGCTCGGCGGGCTATAGCGCACCACGCGTCCGGTTGCAGGCAGGAAGTTTCGCAGCGGATCTTCCGCGTACACCCGCGATTCTATGGCCCAACCATTGAGCTTGATATCCGATTGTTTTATCGTAAGCTTCTCGCCCGAGGCGACACGAATCATTTGCTCCACCAAGTCAATGCCGGTGATGAGTTCGGTCACCGGGTGCTCCACTTGAAGGCGCGTGTTCATTTCAAGAAAATAGAAATTACACTCAGCGTCGACCACAAATTCAACGGTACCAGCGCCTGAGTAATTAACCGCTTTACTCAGGGCAACAGACTGCTCCCCCATGGCCTTGCGGGTCGCGTCGTCGAGAAAC
>CALFBL010000270.1 GCA_937951695.1 uncultured Granulosicoccaceae bacterium
GCTAGCCGGGATGCTTTTCAGCAGGCTTTGAGTGAAAAGGGCTACGGCGAAATCACCACCGAGATCGTGCCTGCACCGGCGTTTTATTATGCGGAAGACGCACACCAACAGTATTTGCAAAAAAATCCAGGTGGCTATTGCAGCATGAGAGGCACGGGAGCGACGTGTGTCGTTGCCAATGCTGGCATGAGCGGTAGCGCTAACACCATTCCCGATGAGCGTGCTCAGACTGGGGATTCCATCAAGATTTTGACCACCTGATCTGGCCGCATTGGTCGATCGATTGCGTACACCGGAGTACTGACATGACAATGACAAGCGCGCAGGGCACCCGTATGAACTCGATGTGCAATTCAGAACAAATCGACATGACTCGCCTAAACGATGCGTTGCCTAGGTCCTACGCCGCGATCGTAAATGAGCATGGCGTCGAAGTTGTAATCACCGATGATCAGATTTGCAACGCATTGGATGCGCTCGAAACCGAGCAATTGTTTCCTTTCGGATCCCAGCACACAGTATCGGGTTTGCTGGTTGCCAAGATTGCCCCTGCGCGAACCCTCCACAGCTAGATCCGAACGCTGGATAGTTACAGGAATATCAATACAGCGGAAGCGGCCATGACGATGGCCATTATGGTCATGAACCCGCGCCACGCTCGCTCCGATTGCATTAATCCGGAGAGTAAGTGGCCCGCCGCGGTCCAGAACAGGCAGACAAACAGGTTCAAGCAGAGGAACGTTGCGAACAGCCTCAAAGCCTCTGCCGCAGGGCTCAATCCAATTCCGAATCCCGCCGTCGCGGCCATCGCTACAGCCCATACCTTGGGGTTGATGAATTGAAAGCTCATGGCCTGTAAAAACGTGAACGGCTTGTCCTGAGCCGATGCTCTCCCCGCTCGACCTGCTCTTGCGGTGCGATACGCAAGCCACAAGATCCACACGGCAGCGATCAGCTGAAACACCGTTGTTAATGCGGGCAGTGCAAGAACCGATGCGCCTATCCCAAGAGCGCTGAGGGCGGCTAACACGGCTGTTCCCAGAGGCACCCCCAATAAATGTGGCAAGGTTCGTCGAAACCCGAATCGTGCGCCAGACGCTGTAAGCATGACCACGTTAGGCCCCGGTGAGAATAGGCCCGCGAACACAAAAATCAGTAATGGCAGTGAGTCAGTCACTCGAGGTGTCCTGCGGGAAATGCACTAAGATGGGCTCGGGATGCCGTGAGTACTGTCAATCATGCAACATAGTCGATTTAGAACGTCGGCGCAGCTTAGCAGGCAAGCGTTTCCCGGATTTCACTACAACGGCTATCGCAGGTGTATTCGTGACGAACACTCTAGCTCCTCTTATCAGTCCTGCCACCCTCAAAGAGCGCTTGGCAGACGCTGAATCGATCACCTTTTCGGTGGATGCTTCCTGGCACTTGCCCACAGTAAACCGAGATCCCTTTGCAGAATTCACGCAAGCCCATATTCCGGGGGCGGTGTTTTTTGACATAGATGCGGTATCGGATGCCCGTGCGAATTATCCGCATATGCTGCCCAGCGCCGAGCACTTCGCGGCCAGCGTGGCAAAGCTTGGGATTGGCGCAGACAGTCACGTCGTCGTGTACGACTCAACGGGATTGTTTTCAGCGGCTCGGGTGTGGTGGATGTTTCACGTGTTTGGGCACGCTAACGTACAGGTGCTCGATGGTGGATTGCCCGGCTGGACGCAGATGGGCGCTCAGCTGGATACGGGCTTTGTCTCACGTTCCGCCGCCAGCAACCCGATAATCGCCAAGCTCAATCAGTCTAGAGTGTGTGATTGCGATCACCTGCTGCAAGCGATACAAACTGATTCTGCCTGCATCCTTGATGCTCGCCCCAAGGCACGGTTTGATGCAGCTGTGCCGGAACCGAGACAAGGTTTGCGTGGCGGCCATATGCCAGGAGCGCAGTCCATGCCGTTCACGCAATTGTTGCACGCAGACTCTGATAACGTCCTGCGCTTAAAATCGCCCGCCGAGCTGCACGATATTTTTGTTGAGCACGGAGCCACAGGACATAAACCGGTCATAACCACATGCGGGTCTGGTGTTACAGCAGCTGTTATCACCCTAGCGCTTACGGTGGCAGGCTTTGAACCGGGGTGTTTATACGATGGCTCATGGAGTGAGTGGGGCGCACGCGAAGATACCCCTATTGTGTAAACGCGTCTATGGATTCTTGCGATGTCGGTACCTCATGATAAAGCTCGGCTGCGATGTCGACGATGCCATGAAGCCCCAGCGTCTGCCTGTCTTGCTCGGTAAGCGTTTCAACCCCTGTTTGCAACGCATGAGCGATTAAGCTGACGTCGAACTGTGGTGCGCAAATAAAGGGTAGAGCTGGGGTCGGTGCGGTGTAATCCAGAATGCGCAATTGATTGGTGAAGTCATCGTGCGCCTGCATCAGGGTGTAGCTCAGGATATCCAAAGCGGCGATGTCGGCGTGCCCTTCGGCTACCGCTTTGGCGGATACGCGATGATCGCCAGAAAAACGCAACTCATTCGCTGTGTGGTTTGGCCATACAAGTGATGTATTTTGCCAATGCTGTTTGAGTGCCGCGTAGCCAGATTGTGAAGTGATGGAATTGCACACGATACGAGCTTTTTCAAAGGCTTTCAGTGTCGTACGCGTGTCGTCAACGCGAACCACGATTACGCTGCGGTAATACCCCGGTGCACAGCCTTTGAGCTATAGATCTGGTGCCCCGACTAGCTGCACCTGATCGTGTAGTGCTGCTCTATACGGCAAGCCGCAGGCTTGGCTGAGCAGCAACGCTTCATTGAGCCAAGTATCCATATCTGTGGCGCGCTGCGCGAGCTTGTCGGGGGCCGCGATGCCGTTCGACTTCAGTGTGTCCCTGATTGTTAACCACAGCGTGTGTAGCGCATTGATGGTTTCTGGCCGTTCGTACATTGACAGGCTAGCGATCATGTTGGGTGTGGGTCCTTCGGGTTGGCGTTCGAGTCGCGTTGCGTTCGGCCTAATGTGGCAATGCAGTTCGCTCGTCGCAAAAACTACTCACAAGCTTCCAGCATTTGCCCCAAATTCGGCGCTAACTTAGCGAACTCCGGTATGAGCTCGTCGTGCAACAGCTGTTGGAAGGTGTTGGTCAAAACATCGGGCACGGTGCCCAGTTCGTTTAGCCGGCTAATGAGAAAGACGCTACGAGAAAGTTTTGCGAACGGCAGCGGGAAAATATCCACTTCGTGGCGGAAGCGACTGGCGTCAAGAATGCTCAGCGGTGTGGCGAGCGTCCAGCCCCCGGTCTTTGCGACGGTTGCAATAACTGAGCGGGTGGTTTCAAACGAGTAACGGCGCGCGAGCTGTAATCGAATGCGCTTTAAATGTGTGACCACCAAATGCCCGATGGGCATGGCTTCAGAGTATTGAATCAGGGGCAAGGTGGTCAGCTGGTTACGCCAGTCTTGACTATCGTCATAGCAGCCTTTGGCCACGACCAGGACAAAATGTTCACGAAAGAGCTCGTGGATTTGAAACTTACTGATGTCGGCGGGGATGCTCGCGGTAATGGCAATATCGGCTTCACGAGCCATCATGCGAGCGGTGACTTCATCCGATCTACCTGAGAAGGTGCAGATGTAGCTTTGTGGAAATTTGGCTTGAAGAACTGTGGCCATGATCGGTGTAATCGAGGCGTCCAGGTCATCGATGATGGCGCAGTTCAGCACGGGCAAACTGTTGGCCTGGTTGTTGGCGAGATCGGCCTCGGCTTCGGTCACCATCGCGGCAATTCGATGCGCGTGCAGACTTAGCACTTTGCCTGCGGGCGTGAGGAGCACCGGTTGTTGTAGTCGATCGAACAGCGTAATACCCACGTTTTGCTCCAGCGTGGTGATGTGCTGGGACACACTGGATTTGCTCATGCCAAGATTTTGCGCTGCCTTTGCCACCGAACGCGCTTCCTCTAGAGCAATAAAGATTCGTAACCCGCGAAGGGTTAACCGGTCGGAAGGATTCATCTGGTTTTTGGGCGTTGTGAGTGAGTCAAGGCAATAGGATGTCGGGTTCGGTATTTCTACATCCAGTGTTCTGAATATCCGAACAGGCTACTCGAACGTTGAGTCTACCGGCGCTTGGAGTATAACGTAAGGCATTGTCCAGCCAAATTTCGATCCTATGAAAACACAGACTCGCGCGGTAGTTATTGGTGGTGGTATTGCGGGTTGCTCTACGCTGTATCACCTCACACAAGAAGGCTGGACGGACGTTGTGCTGCTCGAGCGTAATGAGTTGACATCTGGCACTACGTGGCACTCCGCGGCCCAAGTGACCAACTTTGGTGGCAACCAGACCATGGTCGGCCTCAAAACTCACTCCATCAAGTTGTACAAGGAGTTGTCGGAAGACCCGGAATATCCTATCAACTACCATCATGCCGACGGCGGAATACGTCTGGCCAATACGCCCGAGCAGATGGAGGGGTATCGCCACTTTGCCAGTATGGCCAAAGGTATGGGGGTTGATTTTGAAGTCATAGACGCCCAAGAGTGCGCTCGACGCCACCCATTGGTCTCTACTCACAATCTGCTCGGCGGCCTGTGGGATCCATTGGACGGTGACATCGATCCCGCTCAGTTGTGTCAGGCGCTGGCGCGCCGGGCTCGTAATGCCGGTGCCATGATCTACCGAAACACCCCGGTTACGGATCTGACCCAACACCCCGATGGCAGCTGGACCGTACATACCGACAGAGGCGACATTCGTAGTGAGGTGGTGGTCAATGCGGGTGGCTATCGAGTCAATGAAGTGGGCGCGATGATGGGAGTGCACCATCCGGTCATTTCGATGGAGCATCAATACTTCGTTACCGAAACCATCCCGGATATAGAAGCCGCCAGCCATCGCATGCCGCTGCTGCGTTGCCCCATCAGTGATTACTACTGTCGGCAGGAAAAAAATGGATTGTTGGTTGGTTTCTACGAGCAGGGCTGCAAAACGTGGGGTATGGACGGGATTGATCCGAATTTTGTCAATGCGCTGTGTCCGGATGATCTGGACCGGGTGATGGATGTGTTGGAGGGGGCGTTCGAACGGATGCCAGCTTTGGCTGAGGTCGGCATTCATTCCATCGTTAATGGGCCGATCACCTACACCATCGACGGTGCGCCACTTGTCGGACCCATTCCCGGTAAGCGTAACGCCTTTTGCATCATTGGTTTACGAGCAGGTCTTGGGGAAGGCGGGGGGCACGGTTGGCTACTCGCACAACAAATCGTGCACGGCGAGGCTTGCTACGACACCTGGTGTGTCGACCCTCGCCGCTTCACCGGTCATGCCAACGTTGAACTCACCGCGCTGAAGGCCATTGAAGATTATCAGAACGAATTTCGTTTCCACTTCCCGCACGAGCACCGCTCTGCGGGTCGACCTGCCAAGACCACGCCTATCACACCGATTCTGGCTGCAGAAGGCGCTGAATTTGTGGTGGTCAATGGTTGGGAACGTGTGGCCTATATCAAGCCGTCCGACGACTTCGTAGAGTCGCACAGTTTTCGCTATAACGAAACCTTCGATGTGGTTGGCAAAGAAATCAACGCTCTGCAAGCGGGCGTTGGCATGACCGAAGTCAACGGCTTTAATCGATTTGAAATTACCGGTACGGGCGTGCACGACTGGTTAGACACTCTGGTCTGCAGCCGGGTGCCGCGTAAAGTTGGCAAGATCGCTCTGACGTATTTGCTGAATGAGCAGGGCAATGTGAAAGGCGAGGCCACCTTGGCCAACCTAGAAGATAACCGGATCTGGTACGGCTCGGCTGCGGCTGCGGAATTTCACGACATGGATTGGTTGAATCGATGGTTGCCGGAGGACGGATCGATTCAGCTTCGATCGCTCACCAACGACTGGACCATTCTGGTTATTGCTGGCCCGAAGTCGCGCGATCTATTGTCTACGGTATCTCGTGGAGATTGGTCGAAAGAAGCGTTTCCCTGGTTATCGGTACGCGAAGCCTATATCGGGTTCGTTCAGGCTGTGGTGATGTCGGTGAGCTTCTCCGGGGAGTTGGCTTACGAGATTCACGTGCCCAATGCGCAATTGTATGCCGCTTACCTGGCATTGA
>CALFBL010000271.1 GCA_937951695.1 uncultured Granulosicoccaceae bacterium
GCACCTCCATGCCCTGTTCACGATAATTATGGGCAGATTGCAGCAAGGTGGTTGATTTGCCAGCGTTCATCGCCGAGTAGTAGAAATAGAGTTGTGCCATGTGCGTCTTGGGTTAAAAGGTAGGGGTACGATGCCGATAAAAGCGGGTAATGTCTGGTAATGAATGAAAATCCAGAATGTTTCAGGTTTCAGATGGTGCCCATTCATCAGGCGTATCTTGCAACAGTCCCTTTGCGGTACCACCCTCCGACAAATGAGCGTTAATCGCTGATTGTATCTCGCGCTCTCCGCGGACGGAAGGCTTCACGCCAGGTACCGCGGAACACACCGCAGGCGACAGCACGAACGCAAGGTTTGCCGCAAAGTCACTCGGGGCTTTGCCTCGTGCTGGTTTTTCTACGATCTCGGTGATGTAGTCACGAGCGTCAAACCGTACGCTACTGCGTGATGCTAGCTCAGCCTGTGGCACATGCTTCAAACTGATTGATACGCCGGCGTCATGGGATGCGTGAAATTGCAGGAATTCTTTGATGAACTCCGGTAGTATTAAATAATCGGTGGCCATCAATATAAACGGTGAGCGCTGAAGTACCTCACCTTGCTCATCGAATACTGCCTGCAAAGCCGAAGCGGTGCCGTCAAGAACACTCTGGTGTACGGTGCTGCATTGAATACCAAAACGATTCAGAACTTCACTTGCGTAGGCTTCTATCTGCTTGCGCAGATGATGGGTAACCAAGATCGCTTGACTTACTCCGGCCGCGGCTAGAGCCGTGAAGTACAAGTCTAGAGTGGGTTGGCCGTTTACCGGCAACAAGGGCTTAGGAGTTGTATCGGTGTATGGGCGTAAGCGCTTGCCGCGCCCGGCCGCAAGTAGCACCGCGCAAGTGACTTGGCGAGAACCTGAATCTGTGCGGTTATGTCTGTCTGTACCTGTAGTCACAGAATTCGAACCGCCGCTTCCGTCTGCGCAATAAACGCATGAGCCACTCCGGCTTTCTCCGGATAGCGTTCAAGAAAGCCTGTCATCACTTCATCGGCGACGGCATCGACATCACCGGCAGCGACTAACAGTATCAAACACCCGCCATAACCGCCACCGCTGAAACGACTACCAAAAACCGAGGGTGTCTCTTTTGCCAGCTCATGCAACAGATGCATCGGCTCACTGCCACATTCATAATTGTTGATCGAGCTTTCGCAGGATGCGTTCATCAGCGCCCCGAAATCCGCCCATGCCCCACTCTCCCACAAAGGCTGAGCCTTTTCGACGCGTTGCATCTCAGAATACACATGCGATGCACGCCGGGCAAGATGAGCTGGGAGTTTCGCGATTGCCTCCAGTGAGCGACTATGCACCGGTACGTCGCCAAGACGATTGGCCGATGGATGCAACAACTTGGCTGCCTGCTGACACTCACGCACCCGGTCGTTGAAGCCCGAATAGATCAGTTCACGAGAAAAGCCTGAATAACAGACTATCCAACTGACTTCGCTCACAGTCGGTGGATCCTGCCAATACGCTGCAGACACCTTGTCGACGTTCAGAGCCGATAACGCATTGCGTTGTCCGAACACCACCGACATCTGATCTTGCACGCCGTTGTTCAAGCCCATGTGTTCATTTTCCACCAAGCGGGTAATCTCAACCAGCTCCTCTTCCCGCAGGTGGAGCTGATTCGCATCGGTCAAGGCGGCCAGATAAGCAAGAATAATCGACGCTGAGGAACTCAACCCTGCTCCCACCATGGTGCCCTCAACCACCATCTTCATGCCTACAGCGTTTACACCAACAGAGCTTGCCCATTGCTCGAACACAGCCGCTGCGGCCATCGCATAACGCTGCCAGTTCTTACCCACCGGTGCGTCCCCTAATTCAAAGTCAGCCCGCTCAGAATCAAAGGAGTTTGAGATCAGCGTTACGGATGTGTCCATCGACGGGTAGAAAGCACCGACAGAATATTGATTTAAGGTTCGGGCCAGCACCGTACCGCCCTGATGATCGATGTGGGCACCTAATGGGTTAAAACGATAAGGCGACACGACTAGGCGCGGTAAATCCTGGCTGTGAAATTGACCGCGGGCTGCTGCGGTGAGCCGGTCGATATATTCGTCGAGAATAGATGAGTGCGCGACTGTGGGAGGGGGGAATTTGGACATCCCTACAGGATACCCCAGCCTCGGGTAAGACTACTATCGACGCGCAATAAAAACCCCGCCAACTGCAAGCAATGGGCGGGGCTGATTGAACGAACGAGGCGATCGTTCTGGCATTTAGCGCAAGATGAACTTAGCGCATCATCCCGATCTGCTGATCGTCCTCATCATCTTCAATACTCATAGAGTCTGAAACCATGTCATCGATGCTGGAGGAACCGTTGCTATCGAGCTTGATGCGCAGTCGCAGGTCATTGACCGAGTCGGCGTTTCTCATCGCTTCTTCAATCGAGATATGACCTTCTTGCAATAGGTCAAACAGGGCTTGGTCGAAAGTCTGCATGCCCTGCTGCGAACTCTTGGCCATCAAGGCTTTGATTTCGTGAATTTCACCACGATGAATTAGATCCGCCATCAATGGCGTGTTCAGCAAAATTTCCACTGCGGCACGTCGGCCGTTGCCATCCGGGGTAGGCAGCAATCGCTGCGAGATGAAGGCTTTCATGTTCAGTGACAGATCAAGCAGTAGCTGCTTGTGGCGAGCTTCTGGGAAGAAGTTGATGATTCGATCAAACGCCTGGTTGGCGTTATTCGCGTGTAGTGTTGCCAAGCACAGATGACCGGTTTCGGCGAATGTAATCGCGTGTTCCATAGTTTTCTGGTCACGAATTTCACCAATGAGAATGACATCTGGTGCCTGACGCAAAGAGTTCTTCAACCCCACTTCAAACGATTCGGTATCGGTTCCCACTTCGCGCTGGGTAACGATACAACCTTGATGGTTGTGAACAAATTCCACCGGATCCTCAATCGTGATGATGTGGCCGCTGGAATTTTGATTTCGATAATCTATCAAAGACGCCAATGAGGTTGTTTTACCCGAACCGGTACCACCTACAAATATCACCAGACCGCGTTTGGTCATCGAAATTTGGCGCAATATCGGGGGTAGGTTCAGACTTTCAAACACCGGAATTTCGTTGGGTATGATTCTCACAACCAAGCCGACGCTGCCACGCTGTACTAACGCGTTAACACGATAGCGCGATATCTTCGGCAAAGCGATGGCGAAATTTAATTCCTTGGTTTCGCGAAAAGTTTCGCGCTCTTCCTCGTTCATTAACGATTCAGCTAGCACCAGAGTATGCTCAGCTGTGAGCTTTTTTTCCATCACTGGCGATACTTTGCCGTGAACACGCATCGCGGGGGCTGCCCCTGCAATGATGAACAAATCCGATCCGCCATTTTTATAAAGGCTGACCAGCAAGTCATCCATAAAGCGTTTCGCTACCTGAAGATCCATACCCGTAAATCCCTAATTCTGTACGTTAGTTGTTACACCATCAAACCCACCAGACACTGACAATCCGCATCCAGTGGGGCTGATAACGCTTAGTTCAATGTGTCTGGATTAGATGCTTTCTTCTTGGCTTCAGCCAAGTCAACCACACCACGATTAACCAGTTCTTTCAGGTTCTGATCCAGCGTCTGCATACCGTGGCCTTGACCGGTCTGGATTGCTGAGTACATCTGAGCAACCTTGTCTTCACGAATCAGGTTACGAATAGCGGGTGTACCAATCATGATTTCATGAGCTGCGACCCGGCCACCGCCATTCTTCTTCAACAGCGTTTGTGAAATTACCGCTTTTAGCGATTCAGACAACATTGAACGGATCATTGGCTTCTCGCCAGCGGGGAATACATCAACAATACGATCAACGGTTTTTGCCGCGGAACTGGTGTGCAATGTTCCAAATACCAGATGACCGGTTTCTGCTGCGGTCAATGCCAGAGAAATGGTTTCCACGTCACGCATCTCACCAACCAGAATGACGTCGGGATCCTCACGCAGAGCAGAACGCAAGGATTCGGCGAAACCGAAGGTGTCACGGTGCACTTCGCGCTGGTTGATCAGACACTTCTTGCTCTCGTGAACAAATTCAATCGGGTCTTCGATGGTTAGGATGTGACCCAGCTCGGTCTCATTCTTATAATCCACCATCCCAGCCAGGGTCGTTGATTTACCTGAACCGGTAGGACCTGTTACCAGAACAATACCGCGAGGCAATTCAGAAATTTCTTTGAAAATCTTGGGCGCGCTTAATTGCTCGAGCGAGAGAATCTCGGTTGGGATGGTACGAAATACCGCTGCACAGCCGCGGTTCTGGTTGAATGCGTTAACACGAAAACGGGCCGTTTCAGGGATTTCAAAGGAAAAGTCAGTCTCGAGCTTTTCTTCAAAATCCTTACGTTGTTTGTCGTTCATGATGTCATAAACCATGGTCTGCACAGCGGAGTGGTCCATAGCAGGGACATTAATACGGCGCATGTCGCCGTCTACACGAATCATCGGGGGAAGACCGGCTGACAAGTGCATGTCCGATGCACCATTTTTTACACCGAAAGTCAAAAGCTGAGCGATATCCATGAAACACCTTCTTTCAGAGCACCAGACTCGGATTGGAGCTGACGCCGTTTGAACGATTAAGCAGAAACGGGGCGCTGGGCCAAGTTTTGCCGATTACACAAAGGCTATGTCGACCATTTTTGAGTTTTGCTTAGCAAAACCACACCCGAGTTTGATAGACCCGACATAATAGGGTCTCCGAATCCTCAGCTGACCCACAGAAAAACGTGAGCGAATTAACAAACGCATCCCTTATAGCGACTTCTCTGGCCGAAGTTAAAGCGACGGTTGCCCGAAGCGTGGTCCAGGCCAATCGAGATCCAGATTCGGTGCAATTGTTGGCCGTCAGCAAGCGAAAGCCTTTGGCTGCAATTGCAGCGGCCTGGAAGGCGGGTCAACGAGCGTTTGGTGAGAACTACCCGGACGAGGCGGTCGAGAAAATTCAGGCGTGGCAAGCGGTACATCCGGATCGGGACGCACAGTGGCATTACATCGGGGCGATTCAATCGCGTAAGGCTGCTGTCATTGCGACCCACTTCGATTGGGTACACAGCGTGGATCGGCTGAAAGTGGCGAAGAAACTTGCCCTGCACCGACCCGAGCGACGCCCGCCTCTTTCGGTCTGCATACAAGTCAATCTGGATAACGAGGTCAATAAGTCAGGCGTAGCCTATACAGAAGCGGGTGAACTGGCAGACGCCATCACGCAATTACCTCAGCTGCAATTGCGTGGTTTGATGAGCATCCCCGCACCGCGTGAAAACTTGGCCGAGCAGCGCGCCGTGTTTCGGCGCTTGAGTGATTTGCTCGAGCAATTGAAAGCCGATCATCCACAAGTGGATACCCTGTCAATGGGGATGAGCGCTGATCTTGAAGCTGCCATCAGCGAGGGTGCAACCATCGTTCGTG
Organism: uncultured Granulosicoccaceae bacterium; assembly: GCA_937951695.1. Lineage (GTDB taxonomy): Bacteria > Pseudomonadota > Gammaproteobacteria > Granulosicoccales > Granulosicoccaceae > Granulosicoccus. The sequence goes on from CALFBL010000271.1 coordinate 5,476, forward strand.
TGGGCACGGCAATATTCGGCTCTCGCGACAGTTAACCCCGGCGGTTACGTTAAACTATCAGCATCCTCGGTCATTGAAAAAAAACGCTATGAGCTCTAAAAATCCCCTAGTACTTGCCCATGAGGCTGGACAAAGCCTGTGGCTCGATTACATTCAACGCAGCATGCTCGGCGACGAACTGCGCTCGATGATCAACGACGATCACATCATGGGTATGACGTCTAACCCTTCAATTTTTGAGCAAGCGATTGCCAAGTCGGATGAGTACGATGAACAGCTCGCCGAGGAGGTTAAGTCCAACCCATCTATTTCAGATTTGGAGCTGTTTAACCAGCTTGCCATCAAAGATATCCAGGATGCCTCTGATGCGTTTCGCAGCACCTACGATGACAGCGATGGGATTGATGGAATGGTCAGTCTGGAAGTCGCCCCGAACCTAGCGCACGACACCCAAGGTACGGTGAAGATGGGTCTGGACTTACATGGCCGGGTCGATCGGCCCAACCTAATGATTAAAGTACCGGGTACAGCATTGAAATTGCATAACTCGACTTTATTTCTTTCTTCACCTTTGGGAAGTAAGTTTAAAGCTATACTTAACAATTGAAACTCATCCCTCACATAGGGATATATAGCGATATAGAGTTAATAAGAAACCCTTTGAAAAGTGTCACAATGGATTATCAAAAGAATTAAGCGAATTAATCCAAATCAGACACTATAAAGAATCTCACTAGTAATTATTCTCTAAAACGATACACACGCTTTTATCAATGCACACATTATGTCTTAACCCTT
>CALFBL010000272.1 GCA_937951695.1 uncultured Granulosicoccaceae bacterium
CTGGACGGTGATTTAATTTCAAAACTTTTTGCAGGAAAAACTGCTCCACTAAAAGCCACCTTGCTGGACCAAAGATTAATCGCGGGACTTGGCAATATATATGTCTGTGAAGCTTTATACATCGTCAATGGCCCTCGTCATCTCGGCATCGGGCTCGATCACATCAGAGAAAACCGGAATCAATGACGAGGAGTAATCGGTTATCTTGCCATTTTTGACTTCAAGATCTATCCGTCCCAAAAATTTCCCGTGTGAACCGGATGAAAGAACCAGAGTGTTGTTGATATTGATGGCCTCAGGCACGGCATCGTGCGTGTGTCCTGTGAAGATGACGTCCAGTCCCTCAATGTCAGTTGCCAATTTCTGATCAACATCAAATCCGTTGTGCGACAGCAATACAACCACTTCAGCACCGTTTTCCCGTGCAGCGTTTACATTCTCCTGTAATAGACCAAGCCGAAGGCCGAATGACCACTCAGGAAACATCCAGCGCGGGTTTGCAATGGGCGTATAGGGCATAGCCTGACCGATGACAGCAACGCGCGTGTTACCACGATCAAAGAAAGCCGTACTATCAAACACTGGCTCCTCCCAATCGGTGTCAACAATGTTACTGGCGAGAAACGGATAGCTCATGGAATCGATTATCTCCAATACCCGATCGGTTCCCAAGGTGAATTCCCAATGCCCAACCATGGCATCTGGTTGAAGGAGCGCCATGCAATCCACCATATCCTGACCGTTAGTTTTAAGGGCGGTGTAGGATCCTTGCCAGGTGTCGCCACCGTCCAATAGAACCACGTTGCCTTCTCCCCGTTCAGCACGGATGGCCTTGACAAGCGTCGCGGTACGATCCAACCCACCAAGTCGTCCGTAGGTTCTGGCCAGATTTACGTAATCGTCCATCGTGTGCGCGTAGGCGAGCGCACGACCGGGTTCGATATTGAAATGCTTCAGGAAGTCTTTTCCCACTAGATGCGGCGGAATACCTTCAAAAGCGCCAACGCCGTAATTCTCTGATGGCGGCCTAAAATACACCGGCTTGAGTTGCGCGTGGATATCAGTAATATGCAGCAGTGTCAGGGAACCTTTGCTATCGAAGTCAAGCAGTTGATCCTGAGTCAGCTTCTGCTGTGCTGCAACCGGTGTTATGGCTCCTGAAAAACCGGTAATCGAGGCAGCTACAGCAGAGAACTGTAGAAAGTCACGTCTGGTAAACATTGTCTCGTTTTCTCGGCATCACCGTTACTGTCTTACCGCCGGTGTCTCGACAGACAAGCCGGTACTGCGCCAAGTTGTGTACACCTCGAGCCCCATGAGTACGTCTGAAAATGCCGGTGGAAATTCAGCTCGTGTATCTCGAATGCAACCGCGAAAACGATTGTGCAGTGAGATCAGCTTGTTTTGCTTCAACCGATAAGTTGGGAAACCATTGACGTTACCTTGGCTTAAATGATCAGCGCGGATATTCTTACCGTTATTCTGCTCATGGCAGCCAGCGCACGACAGATTCAGTTGGCCTGTGCGCTTGTAGTAGGTTTCCTTGCCATCATCCCACCATTGTTGCATGTCACCTTCAGATAAATCGATCTCCACCGGCATTCCCAAGGATTGATGCTTGATGTACGCTGTTAAAGGTTTCTGGCCACCCTTGTCAAAAGGGTAGGGCTCAGCGTCCATGTTTTCTACTCGGCAGGCGTTAATTTGACCTTCGATATTGATTGGCCGCTGACTTTTTTCGTCCCACTTGGGGTAGCGCGCGCCCACACCCTTCATAGACACAGCCGCGTCATTGTGACAGCTGGCGCAAGAGTTCCCTTTCGTACCTTCAACCTTATGCCAAATGGACTCGCCGTCTTCAACCCCTAACATGCCAGGGTTATCAAAAGAATCCGCTTCCAGAGCGCGCGTCTCGTCACTACGGTAGTGCCAACCAGAAATGACTTCCGGGAGTGGATGGCCTTCGACTGAATTGGTCCGGGTTGTTATCTGCAACTCTTCATCGATAACCAAAACGTCGTCCACCGGATCGGCGACTGCGAAACCACCCAGAGCTAGCCCGAAAACCAGACCATAAACACCGACACTTTTAACTTGCACAGGCCTCTCTCCCATTATGCGTAGCCCGGATTCGACGCGACGATCCAAACACACCCAATAAATTTACTATTTGTCACTAAATAAATTATTACGCTACTTCAATCGATTTTTCTGCCTCGATGATGGTGCCATTGTCATCGGTCCATGCGAACTTGAACACACCAGATTCCTCTACTTTTGCTCGAAACTCAAGGAAAGGATTTGAAGCTACCGCAGGGTCGATATCACAGCTAAATACGGGGCTGTCATTGAAAAAGCATTCAAACTTGTTAATGATTTCACGCGGAATTGTATTGCCATCATCATCTTTTCGTTGACCAGATTCCATGTTGTGGCTGACCAATGCCTTAATGATGATGATGTCACCCGCTGATGCTTTTTTTGGAACTTTGATTCTTGGTTTGGACATGATATTTGGTCTCCGTTATCCGCCACAGCCACCAATGGTGACCTTTACATTTTTCGTATCGGTAAACACTGAACCATCGTTCATCTTTGCAATCGCCACAACGTTTTGCGTTGTCGCCAGTCTCATACGAGTCGCCGCATAGGCTTCACCGCTGTTTTCGGTGAAGTGAAAAGTGATTACTTGTGGTGTCGGGTTTGCATCAGCAAAAATAGCAACTGATTCAACGTACGAATCACTGGTCATAGAACTATCAACCGATACCGAAATTGGTACGCTGTTACCGTTTTCAGCTATTTCTGGGGCGTTTAGCGTCAACGCGCCTTGTTGGATTTGAGCGTCGCCGGCGATCGCCTTGATCGCAGTTTCTACTTCCTCAGCTGTGGCATAAACCCGTGAGGTTCCAATCAGTCCGATCGAGCCCAGAGCACCGATCAGTAATCTACGTCGTTCATTGTTCATTGTAGAGAGGCCTCCTTCTCTATTTAAGTGTCTGTATGTAAGCTACCAGGTCTTCAATTTGTTGTGCTTCAAGAATGGTTTTGCCGACCAAATCTTCACGAACATCGGCACCCACGTCGAGACTGTAGAAACTTGGCATCACAGTGCGGTCGGTGAAAATAGCCTTTGCGTTGACCAATATGGTTCGCAATTGCCCTTCGGTCCAACGGGACCCAGCAGCGTCGAGGTTGGGCCCTACATTGCCGTGGAACAACTGATCTTTAAGATCGCTATTGGCGTGGCACGCGAGACAGTTTCCCAACTTCCGATCTACGAAGATCTCGCGGCCAGAAGCCGGGTTACCTGGCACATCGGTTAACGGTGTGTCTATGGAAATACCGTTTAGTGTTACATCTTGCGGTGCAACCGTCTCAGCATTGACCGCAGATAAAACGACGAAAATGATTCCACCCGCTAGATACTGCAATTTAAATAACTTCACCAACTTGCCTCCCACCGGTGCGTTTGTTGTTACCAGCCTACGCAATGACTGATTAGTGACTTGCTGTGCACCAAATCTTTCTTTAGTCTTCGATTGATGATTGAATAATACATAACATATTCCGAATATAATATATATAAAAGTGTTCGTCAAATACTTTCTCGAAAAAAGTAAAAATTCTTGAAAAGCGCTGACCGCTTCTTGTTCTGTTTTTCTGCGACCCGGATCCGTGTACTTATCGAGACTCTGGGTTTCAGCCGCCCATACCCCCAATTCGATTCCATTCGCTGAATCGGTCCGGTTGCAGGTCCCCACGAGCGTCGTAAACCACTAATCTGCCCCCTCAATCTCCACACTCAGCCCATCCACTCGCGCACGAACGCCATAGATAGTGCTCAGACGTTCTGGCGACAACGTATCAGCTGGAGTGCCATCAGCGACTATCTCGCCCGCTTTCATCCAGATAAGCCGGCTGGCATAGCGAGCGGCTAGTCCCACATCGTGGAGCACCACAAGGGCGCCACCGCCGCCGGCAACGTATTGGCTGATGAGATCCATGACTCGGAACTGATGCCTCGGGTCGAGCGCTGCGATGGGCTCATCCGCAATGAGTAAGGGTGCCTGTGCGGCGAAGGCACGTGCGCAGTGAACTCTGGCAAGTTCACCTCCTGACAATGTGTCGACTTTTCGGTGTGTCAAGTGGGTGATGTCGCACGCGACAATCGCTTGGTCGACCGTTTTTGCGTCTTGGCCCCGTAATCCGCCTAATGCTGCGCCGTGAGAGAATCGGCCCAGAGCGACGACATCGCGAACGATGTTGGGCCAAGCCAGTGATCGTGTTTGCGGTAAGTAGGCAACACGCTGCGCACGCTGCATCGGTGACAGGGATCTAACATTGTCGCCGCCTAACAGTGAACGGCCTGTGGCAGGTTTTACCAAACCAAGCGCTGAGCGCAGCAATATGGATTTTCCAGCGCCATTGGGCCCTAGCAGAATCACCAGCTCGCCGGTGCGTAAGCTCAGCGAGGCATTCGCAAGCAAGCTAACCTTGTTGGTAACGACTGACAAGTTTGATGCGACGAGTTCACTCATGAACCGCCCGCCTTTGCATCGCTATCCAGATAAACGCAGGTGCACCGATCAACGCAGCCATAACCCCAAGTTTTAATTCGTTTTGCGTAGGTATCACCCGCACACCGATGTCGGCCAACACTAGAAACAAACCGGCAAGCAGCGCTGATGGCAACAATGAACGAGCGGGATCATGGCGCACAAACGGACGGACGATGTGCGGTGCAACAATGCCGACGAAACCGATCGCACCGGCGATTGACACGGCCGACCCGGTAGCGAGCCCCGCACCGAGTACGACGAGAATGCGTTGCTTGCGTAAATTGAGTCCCACTCCGTTGGCGGCTTCTTCACCCAGCGTCAAGGCGGACAAGCCGCGCCGGCTCATCCCGAGTATCAGTAACCCAAAGATCAGAAACGGCATCGCCAATGCCAGATCATCAAAGCTGCGATTCGCAACCGAGCCAAGCATCCAGTTGATCATGTCCGATAAGGAAAACGGATTGGGGGCAAGGTTCATCAACAAACTCATCACGGCCCCGGCAAAACTTGACAAGCCTACGCCAATCAAAATAAGTGTCACCATCGATTCGGTGCGCAACGCCGCCAACGCAATGACCGTTGTTGCCACCATCGCACCAGCGATCGCTGCGACAGGCAAGGCCCATGCAGTCAACGCAGTAAACCCATAGTAAATAGCAAAGGTAGCCGCCAACGATGCTGACGCCGACACGCCTAGGACACCGGGATCGGCC
>CALFBL010000273.1 GCA_937951695.1 uncultured Granulosicoccaceae bacterium
GCTCGACCGCGTCCTGCCTCTTACTCCACGACCGCCTGTAGCTGACCAGAACAAACGCAAACGCCGAACGTATTTGATCGCCTTCATCGACGATGCCACGCGGGTCATCACACACGCAAGCTTTGCGCACAGCGAGAATACGGCCACGTTTTTACCGGTGTTTAAACGTAACTACTCACCCCCCTGAAGCGAAACTGAGCAGTAATCAACGGCAAAAAGAGGCTTGCGTAATGTCAAGGCTATGCTAAATGATTATGCGTGGCAAGCGTCAATACATCATCAATCCGCGAAGAGATCGCCAATGTCGAACAAGAGATTGAGCGGCTAAGTGCGGATGGCAAGGTATCCGATGAATCTCGGATGCTGTTCAACACGCTACTGATGATCGTAAACATGCTGGTCGCCATCTTTCTTGAGAAGAGGACGAGGAAAGGCAACAAGAATTCCAGTATCCCATCGTCACAAACAGACGAGGATACCAGCTCCAAATCGAGCAAGCCGCCGAGCAAGCCGCCGAGCAAGCGAGCTGAGCATGCCGAACCGTTTGCCAATAGTCGCACTGAGGAGACGGTGCAGATTTCCCCCGTTTGTCGCTGTCAACACTGTGGAGAGAACCTGCGTAACGTGAAGCTCGATGACTATGAGCGGCGCACCCGCATCGACATCGTGTTCGAAAAGCGTGTTGAGCATACGGATGCTGAAATCAAGACCTGCCCATCGTGCGAATGCGTGAACAAGGGGGTCTTTGCGCCGGATCTGGCAGGTCCCGAGCAATATGGGCTGGGTGTCAAGGCGTTTGCATTGAATCTGCTGGTCGCTCAGATGGTCTCATTCAACCGTGTCCAGTCGTTATTAAAAAGTCTGATCGGACGGGCTATCTCTGAAGCCACTTTGCTGAAATACGTCCTGCAGCTGCACCAGGCTTTGGCACCCTGGGAAGATCAGGCGATTGAGATGTTGCTAGATTCTAAGGTCATGAACGTTGATGAGACCTCGATGAGGGTGAACAAGTCCAACCACTGGGTGCATGTCTACTCGTCGGGAGACATCACACTCAAACGATTGCATCCCAGACGAGGCAAGGAGGCCATGGATGAGATCAATATTATCCCGCGCTATGGTGGTGTCATCGTGCATGATTGTTTATCATCCTACTTCAGCTACGAGAAGTCCGCTGATGCTCTGTGTGGGTCACACTTGATGCGAGAATTGGAATTTGTCATCAATTCCAATGACTACGTTTGGGCGCGCACTATGAAGCGTTTACTGAAAGAGAGCTGCGCTGAGGTATCGTCTCGAAAGAGCAAGAAGCTTAAAGCCGATGAGTACGCTAACTTGCAGAAGCGCTACCGGAATATCCTCACACGAGGTGCTGCCGAACTACCACCACGCCCGGTACGACCCAGCGGCAAGCGAGGTCGGCTGGCACAATCAGATGCACAGAATTTATGGAAACGCTTGAAAGCTCATGAGCAAGCTGTCTTGCTTTTCGCTAAACGAGCAGAAGTGCCATTCACCAACAACCGAGCAGAGAGAGACCTGCGGATGGGCAAGGTCAAGCAAAAGGTCAGCGGCTGCTTTCGCCAGCAACGCTATGCTGAGGCGTATTGTCGAATATCAAGCTATCTGCAGTCCATGGCGTACCAAGGATACAACCCACTCACCGCTATTCAATTTGCACTCGCTGGAAAATTTGACCTGAATAGGGGGTGAGTAGTTACATTATTTCAGCATCAGGAGCAGTGATATCCACCAACTTGATGGCTGCACTTGCTGATCAAGGGTCCACGATTGTGGTAGCGGGCAAAAACTTTACGCCGGCAGTGATGATTTTGAATTGCGACGGAAATCACGCTCAAGGCAAGAAAATGAGGGCACAAGCTGACGCTTCCAAGCCGACGCGTAAACGCTTATGGGCTCAAATTGTGCGTGCTAAAATTCTTGCGCAAGAGAATGCGCTCGAATTGATTAATCAGCCTACTGCGAGGCTTAAAAAATTAGCAGCAGAAGTGAAAAGTGGCGATACTTCAAACAGAGAGGCAGTCGCCGCTCAAGTATATTGGCCTAAATTGTTCAGTTCTGATTTCAGACGCAATAGGGAACAACCTGGTACGAATGCCATGCTCAACTATGGTTATGCTGTTCTACGTTCTGCAGCAGCTCGAGCTATCGTGGGCGCGGGATTGCACCCTTCGTTATCGTTACATCATGTCAGCAATGCAAGCGCATTCTGTTTAGCGGACGACTTGATGGAGCCATTTCGTCCAGCGGTAGACTTATTGGTTTTGGAGTTAAATCAAGCCGGAAGTTGCATAGATGATCTTGAGACACGTGCACGTCTTGCAGCCGTATTGCAGGCCGACTACGCAACCAAGAATGGTCACTCGCCGCTGCGTGTTGTCTTGGTGCGTCTTGCTCAGAGTTTGTCGGCCGTTTTTGAGGGTGACGAAGTCAACCTAGTATTTCCAAAAAGCAAATTGCCAATCATGTCGTCGAGTAACTGATATGCAATATTCTACACTTTCGGGGTATAGGGTTATGTGGGTATGGGCATTGTTTGATTTACCTGTGGTTAGTAAAGACGAGCGGAGTCGAGCAACAAAATTTCGTAATTCATTGCTAGATTTAGGTTTTGAAATGGTTCAGTTCTCAGTTTATTCGAGATATACCGTTTCTAAAGAAAAAGCTGATTCGATAGCATCATCGATAAGGGAATTAGTACCCGAGTACGGTAAAGTCGATTTGCTTTATTTCACTGACAAACAGTATGAGCTTATTACAAGTTTTAGAGGAGAAATGTCTGGTCAACTGCCTGAAAAACCGACTCAATTCGCCCTGTTTTAAACGAATTAGTGGTGTTTTTATCCTTCAAAAAATGAAAAACCCTTTTGATATCAATAAGATATCAAAAG